>JAGSPS010000255.1 GCA_018262315.1 Deltaproteobacteria bacterium
CGATGGCGCGCGACACGATCTTCGACCTGGCGTCGCTCACCAAGCCGATCGTCACCGCCACCTCGCTGATGCTGCTCGCAGCCGAGGGACGCGTCGACCTCGACGATCCCGTCGCGAAGGTGTTGCCGCCGTTCGGCGAGCGCGGCAAGGAAGCCGTCACGATCCGCAGCCTGCTCACCCACACGTCGGGCCTGAAGCCGTGGCGCCCGTTCCACGAGACGCTGCTCGAACGTGAACGCAAGAAGGGCGAGCGCCTGCTCGGCACGCCGGCTGCGAAAGAAGCCGTGCTCGAGCGCATCTACCGCGGCGCCCTCGTGCACGAACCGGGCGAAGCCGCCGTCTACGGCGACCTCGATTTCATCCTGCTCGGCGCGATCGTCGAGACGGTGTCGGGCCAGCCGCTCGATGAGTTCGCAGCGGCGCGCATCTTCGCGCCGCTCGGCATGACCGACACGCGCTTCATTCGTCTCGGCGACGCTGCGCCGGAACTCTCGGATGCGCTGCGCCGCCGCTTTGCCGCCACCGAGAACTGCCCGTGGCGCGGGCGCGTGCTGTGGGGCGAAGTGCACGACCCGAACGCGTGGGCGATGGGCGGCGTCGCGGGCCACGCCGGCCTGTTCGCAAGCGCCGACGATGTGATGCGGTTCGCGCAAGCGGTGATCGACGTCTGGCACGGCCGCAGCGACGTCTTTCCGCACGAATGGCTCGTGCGCTTTCTCACCAAGAGCGACACACCCGCCAACACGACGTGGGCGCTCGGCTGGGACACGCCGACGCCGGGCACTTCGACGGCGGGCAAGCACTTCTCGCCGACTTCGGTCGGCCACCTCGGCTTCACGGGCACTTCGCTCTGGATCGACCTCGAACGCGAGGCCGCCGTGGTGATGCTGACGAACCGCGTGCATCTGGTGGCGAAGCGCAGCAAGTTCGAGCTGCGCGCCATCGTGCACGATCTCGTCATGGAGTCGTTCCTCGCCGAGTGACGCGTCTTCCCACCATCGGCATCACCGTGAGTCTCGATCCCGGCACGCGCATCCGCCCCGGCACCGAATACCTGTACGTGAGCCGCGCCTACGCGCGCGCCGTGCGTGACGCCGGTGCACTGCCACTGCTGGTGCCGCCGGACGCCGACGCCGCGTGCGCCGCGCGCGTCTGTGACGGCTTCGTCGTGACCGGCGGCGCGATGCTGCCGACTGCGCTCGTGGGGGGTGTCGCAGCGCCCGCAAGCGTGGGCGCGACCGAAGAGGGTGAGCGCATCGGATGGGATCGCCGCCTGCTCGACTGTGCACGCGCGGAGCGCCGGCCGCTGCTCGGCGTCTGCTACGGCATGCAGTTGTTGAACCTCCACGCCGGCGGAACGCTGCACGCGGACCTCGCCCGCGCGGTGCCGCGCGCGCTCGACCACGGCGGCAACGGTCGCGTCTGCGAGCACGAGATCGCGACACGCGCGGGCTCGCCGCTGGGCGCAGTTCTCGGTGCGAAAGCGCGCGTTGCGTCGTCGCACCGGCAGGCAGTGGACCGCGTCGCTACGGGCTTCCGCGTCGCCGCGACGGCGCCCGACGGTGTCGTCGAGGCGGTCGAAGCCGAGGACGGCGCAGCCGTGCTCGGCGTCGCGTGGCACCCCGAATCGGATGCGACGGGGCGGGCCATCTACGCTTGGCTGGTGCGCTGCATCGAGGAGCGCGCCTAGTGCCGTCGCTGCCGAAACCGCTCCTGCACGTCCACCTGGTTGCGATCGGTGGCACCGGCATGGGAGCGCTCGCGGGGCTGCTCCACGCGCGCGGCCTGCGCGTCACCGGATCGGATCGCGCGCTCTATCCACCGATGAGTGACGCGCTGGAGCGTTGGGGTATTCCGGTCGTGCTCGGCTTCGATGCGAAGAACGTGTCATCGCCGCGCCCCGATCTGGTCGTGATTGGCAACGCGGTGCGCGCCGACAATCCGGAAGCCCAGGCGGTCTTCGACGCGGGCATCCCGTACCGCTCGTTTCCGGACGCACTCTACGAGCTGGCGATGGTGGGGAGACACTCGGTCGTGGTGGCGGGGACGCACGGCAAGACCACGACGACGAGTCTGCTCGGCGCCGTGCTCGTCGCGACGGGTCGCGACCCGTCGGTGCTGGTGGGCGGCGTTGCGCTCGATTTCGACGGTCCGTTCCGCGAAGGCGCCGGCCCGCACTTCGTCGTCGAAGGCGACGAGTACGACACGGCCTTCTTCGACAAGACGCCGAAGTTCTGGCACTACCACCCGCAGACGCTGCTGATCGGCTCCGTCGAGTTCGACCACGCCGACATCTACCGCGACCTCGACCACGTGAAGGAGGCCTTCCGCACACTGGTGCACGCGATGCCGGCGCACGGGACGATCCTCGCGGCGCTCGACGACGAGAACGTCTGCGACGTACTCGGCGGCGCGCCGTGCAAGGTGGTCGGCTACGGCGTCGGCGACGGTGAGCACGGCTTCCGCGCCGTCGATCTCGACGCGGGACCGGCCGGCACCGCATTCCGCGTGGTGCGCGACGAGCACGAGGTGGCGCGCGCCGTCGTGCCGCTCCATGGCCGTCACAACGTGGCGAACGCACTCGGCGCGCTCGCGACCGCCGCGTCGCTCGGCGTGTCGGTGCCGGAAGCGGCGGCCGCACTCGCGCGCTTCCGCGGCGTGCGCCGCCGCCAGGAAGTGCGCGGCGAAGCCGGCGGCGTCACGGTGATCGATGACTTCGCGCACCACCCGACGGCAGTACTCGAAACGGTCGCCGCGATGCGCACGCGCTACCCCGGCCGCCGCCTCGTCGCCGTTCTCGAACCGCGCTCCAACACCAGTCGCCGCGCGCTCTTCCAGCACGAATTCGCCGACGCGCTGGCTGGCGCCAATCGTGTCGTCATCTCGATCGTCCCTCGAGAGCCGCTCTACAGCGCGACCGGCGAGGTGACCGAATACCTCGATGCCGCGCGCATCGCCGCCGACTTGCGGTCGCGCGGCGTCGAAGCCGCGGCCATCGACGGCGTGCCCGCGATCGTCGACGAGCTCGCGGCGAACGCCGAGCCGGGCGACGTCGTGCTCGTGATGAGCAACGGCGAGTTCGGGGGGCTGTGGACGAAGCTGCTCGACCGACTCGCCGCGTCCCGGGCCTGATGATCCTCGCCGCTCGCCGTTGGCTCGCTACGCGGGACTAGCTGATGATCCTCGCCGCTCGCCTTCGGCTCGCTACGCGGGACTAGCTGAACTGCGTCAGCGCGAATCCAGCGAGCAGCACGGCGAAGCCGCCGATCTCGGCCGCGGCGAGCAGGACCATGCCCGTGGTCGTCGCGAAGTTGCGCTGCTCGAAGACGTTGTCGGTCGTGTCGAGCCAGCCGAGCTGGATGTAGGTGGCGATTGCGACGGCGAAGAAGAGCAGCGGCAAGCTCACGGCCGTGACGTTCACCGCTTCCGCGAACGGGCTCAGTCCGGCGAAGTGCACCAGCACGAGGCACGCGAAGCTGTAGAGCAGCGCGGCGCGGTGCGCGGTGTCGACGTAGTGCGGTGCGAGGTGATCGGGCGCGCGCAGCATGGCGCGCCACTTCCAGACGCCGAGCAGCAGCGCGGTGAGAAAGAAGATGCCGCACGCGGCGGTTGCGAGGAGCACGGAAGCTTTCACGGCCTTGTCCTTTCGAGTCGGAGCCAGAGGATCGCGTCGAACGGGAGTCGCTTGCCGGCGGCAGCCGGATCCGCGGCGAGTGGCGCCAGTTCGGCCGTCTTGCCGACGCGGCCGATCAGCACCTTCTCGACCGATGCGTTGCGCACGCTTGCGCCATGGCGCGCGAAGACTTCCGCCCAGGCGGCGACGAGCTTCGCGTCGCCGATCATCTGCGCGACGGCGAAGTTGTCGTTCCCGCCGCGCGGCTTCCCGCGCGCCGGGTCCCAGCGCGGCGAGTGCAGCGCCGTCTCGGCGAGCCGTCGCGAGAGCCAGGGATGCTCGACGATGCGCCCGACGTCGATCGAGATGCGCTCGGCTGGCAGCCCACGTTCCGGGAACGCCTGCGCGAGTAGCTCGTCGAGGGCGCGCGTCGAGACGTCGAGATCGACGGGGCGCGGCACGCGCAGCCTCAACGTGGCGCCGTCGTCGCGGACTTCGAGTGCGATCGGGCCATCGTCGGAATCGACGCGGAATGAAGTCTCGGCGTGTGCCCCGAGTGGCGCGGAGAGCAGCAAGAGCAACGCGACCCGCGCAGAGCAGCCACCTCCAAACATCGCTCTCTCCTGGCGCGGCTAGAGCCGCATCAATCCCGCCGCCGTCGGCGCGAAGCCGGCGGCACAATGGAACGCTTCTAGCGCCGGCTCGAAGTCGACGTGTAGCCAGGCGATTCCGCGCTCGCGCGCCGCGGCCGCCGCCTCGCGCAGCAGTGCGGAACCGATCCCGCGGCGCTGGTGGTCGCGGTGGACGGTGGTGTCGAGCAGGAAGCCGTGGACGCCACCGTCCCACGCGACGTTCACGAAGCCGACGAGCTGCGTGCCGTCGAAGGCGGCGATGTACAACACACTCCGCTCGAGCACCGGCGCGAAGTCGCGCGCCGTGTGGCCGGGCCAGGCGTTCGCGAAGAGTTCGTTCAGCGCGTCGCTCGCGAGCAGCGGACTGCGGCGGTAGGTGATCACGGACTCATGTTGCCTTGGGGACGTTCCTCGAGGCAAGAAGGGCAACACGACCAGGAATGTCCCCAAGGCAAGAAAGGCAACTGGGCAGGAACGTCCCCAAGGCAACGCAAGCTAGGATGGCTGGTCGTGCGCGCTTGGCTTCGTTGCGTTCTTGGCACCGCTCTGCTGTTCGTCGTGCGCGCGGCGACGGCCGCGGAGCCGACGGTCATCTTGCTTTCGTTCGACGGGACGCGGCCGGCGGCGGTGCAGGAGTTGCCCGCGTTTCGGCGCGTCGCGACCGAGGGCGCCTGGGCCGAGCGTCTCGTCCCGGCGCGCGACCGAGGGTGCCTGGGCCGATCGTCTGATTCCGGCGTTCCCGTCCAACACCTTCCCCAACCACGTCACGTTCGTGACTGGCGTCTCGCCCGACCGGCACGGCATCGTCAACAACAGCTTCGACGACCCGGTACGCGGCCGCTACGAGTACGCCGCCGATCCGAGCTGGATCGAAGTCGAGCCGCTGTGGTCGCTGGTGGAGCGCGCGGGCGTGGTGACGGCGGCGTATCACTGGGTCGGCTCGGAAGGCGCGTGGCGGAGCGGGCTCGCGCCGCGCCACTGGAAGGCCTTCGATACGGCGACTGGCGAGGTGGCGAAGGTCGAGCAGATCCTCGCATGGCTGGATCTGCCCGAGGCGCGCGAGCGGCCGCGCCTCATCACGAGTTGGTTCCACGGCGCCGACGGCGCGTCGCATCGCTTCGGTCCGGACTCGGAGATCGTCGCGGGCGTGCTCGCGAAACAGGACCAGGCGCTGGGTGCGCTGCTCGACGGTCTCGAAGTGCGCGGACTCACCGCGAGCACGACGCTGCTGGTGGTGTCGGATCACGGGATGACGGAGGCGCAGCACACCGCGGATCTCGCCGAGGCGCTCCGCGGCGCCGGTCTCGATGCGACGGTGCTCGGCGGCGGCGGCTTCGCGCAGGTGGAACTGCGCGGCGACGCGGATCGCGGCGTCCGCGTCGCGCGCGCCGTCGAGATCGCGCGCGGGCTCGGTCTCGAGGCGTGGCCGAACGGGCAGGGGCCGCCCGAGTACGCGATCACGAATGCTCGTTTCGGCGACGTGGTGGCCGTTGCGCCGCTCGGCACGGCGATCGCAGCGCAGTCGCGGATCGACCGGCTGCTGGGCCTCGTTGGGCTGGACCGCTTTGCGATGCGCGGGATCCACGGTCACCGGCCCGAGTTGCCCGAGATGGGCGCGCTCTTCGGGGCGATCGGCCGGGGTGTCGCGGCGGGTACACGTCCCGGCACGGTGCGCGCGGTCGACGTGGCCCCTACCGTACTCGCGCTGCTTGGCCTGCCGATTCCCGAAGGGATGGAAGGCCACCCGATCGCTCTAGACGCTGGAGTCCCGCGATGATTGCAAGACGCGCCACGCACTCGATCGCCGTTGCTGTTGCCGTCGCCTTCTTCGCGCTCGCCGCCGGCGCCGCGGAGAAGGAGGAGAGCACCGACGGCAAGAAGGACGGGAAGGACGCGAAGACGCCCGTTTCCTGGTACGCGCGCAGCCTCGTCCAGAGCGAGGCCGGCATCATCGTGTGGGACTACTGGGCGAAGGGTCGCAAGCTTCGCGCGGAGACGATCGTGGGCGGGACGCCGATCGCGACCTTCGTCTCGGGTGAGTTCTACACGATCGTCGACATGCTCACGCGCAAGGGCGTGGCGATCCGGCGCGCGCCCGAGGCAATCGCGGCGGACAAGGCCCATGCAGGCGAGCGCGGTTTCGGTCGCGAGGGCGAGGAGCTGGTCGCGAAGGGCGCCGAGTTCGTGCGCAGCGAGACTCTCTCGGGCCGGCCCTGCAAGATGTACCGGCTCACCGAAGAGCGCGGCAAGACGGAAGTCTGGCTCACCGACGACAAGCGGAAGCTGCCCGTGCGCGTCGAGTTCTCCCGGCGCGACACCGGCGCGAAGTCGACCACCGACTACATCGACTGGATCGCGGACCTGGAGCTCAGCGACCCGTTCTTCGAGCCCGACCCGCGCGTCGAACTCGAGCGCGTCGAGTACGCCGACTACGTGAAGCGCAGCCAATCCGGCAACATCGTCGGCCCCGCCCCCGTCCTCTTCTCGAACCTTCTCCACGGTCGCTAGAAGGAGAAAGGGGACGGTCCTCGTCGTGGACTCGTAGAGGACTTGGGGGACACACCTCGGCCAAGCGTGTCCCTCCAGTCCTCAGCCAGGTCGCGGGAGGACCGTCCCCTTTCTCCTTCCGAGCGAGTCAGCCCACCCAGGTGATGTTCGCGTCGGCGACCTTCGGGGCCTCTTCGCCGAGCACCGCGAGCTTGCGCACGATCTTTGCGGTGATCTCGCGCAGCGCGACGGCCGGGAGCGAGTCGGGCGCGTAGGCGAGGATCGGCTTGCCCAGATCGCCGCCTTCGACGACGCGCGGGTCGATCGGCACTTCGCCGAGGAAGTCCACGCCGAGTTCCTTCGCGACGCGCGCGCCGCCGCCCTTGCCGAAGATGTAGTACTTGCGATCCGGCAGATCGGGCGGCGTGAAGAACGACATGTTCTCGACGATGCCGAGCACCGGCACGCTCACTTTCTCGAACATCGAGAGTCCCTTGCGCGCGTCGATCAGCGAGAGGTCGTTGGAGGTGGTGACGATCACCGCGCCCGCCAGCGGCGCCTGTTGGGTGAGCGTCAGCGCGGCGTCTCCCGTGCCGGGCGGCATGTCCACGA
>JAGSPS010000256.1 GCA_018262315.1 Deltaproteobacteria bacterium
CCATCCGAAGGGCGCCACCTACCTGCTCCAATTCTGGGTGCTGGGCCTGCTGCCGTGGACGCCGCTCGTCGCGCTCGCGCTCGCGCGACTGCGTCCGCGCGGGCGCCTGCGCGACGCCGATCCGATCGACGTGTTCCTGCTCGCGTGGGCGCTCGTCCCGGTGCTGCTCTTCTCGCTGTTCCCAACCAAGTTGGGCAGCTACATCGCGCCTGCCTTCCCCGGCGCAGCGCTCGTGGTGGCGCGTGCGGGCAGCCGCGGTCTGCTCGACGACCGCCGCGCGCGGCGCGTGCTCGCCGCGTGTGGGGTTCTCGTGGTGTTCGCGGCGCTCGTCGCGGGTGCCGGCATGCTCCTCGAGGCAGGACTCGGCTTCGACCTCGTGCCGCAGCTCGCGCTGCACGGCAGTCGCGCTTCGCTGTCGTTCGGCGCCGCGCTGGTCGCGGCCGGCGCGATCGGGGTGTTCGCGCTGCGTAGCCTCTCGGCAATGGACAGCGCGCGCGCCTGCGCTGCGACCGCGCTCGGAACCGGTCTGCTGTTTGCGCTCGCGTTCCACTCCGTCGCAGCGGCGATCCCCACGCTGCGCGAGCAGGGCCGCATCGTCCAGAGCGTTCCGGGCGCGCGCCTCGTCGAGTTCAGCATCAAGCCGAGCCTGTTCTTCTACGCCGATGCGGAGCGCCGCGTCTCGCTGGCGACGGTCGGGGGCGTCGTCGATCCGTTCGTCGACACGACCACGGCGCAGCGACTGATGCTCTCGCGCGACGACGCGCTGGCGCTGCTGCGCGAGAACGCGCCGACCTTCGCGCTGATCGACGACGAGAAGTCCGCCGCGCTCGCGCAAGACAGCGGCGTCGAAGAGGTGTCGCGCATGGGCCGCTACGTATTGCTCGCCAACCCGGCAGCGCTGCGCGCGCTCGCGCCCAAACCGTGATTTGGGGACGTTCCTGAAAGCAACCAAGGCAAGGGCAGCAGGAACGTCCCCAAGTCAACGATCCGTGGCGCCGCGCGTCGAGGCTCGCGGTCGCGCGGCGCGCATCAGCTCCGCGAGCGCTTCGCGCGTGCCGGCGACGAAGTCCTCGAGGTCCGGCACCAGATCGTAGTCTGCGCCGAAACCCCAGAAGATGCGTCCGTCGTACGAGAGCAGCGCAATGCCGAGCCCCAGGTTGTCCGCCAGCGGCACGTGCGGATACATCTCCAGCATCCGCGCGCCCGCCATGTACATCGGGACCTGCGGACCCGGCACGTTCGTCACCACCATGTTGAAGGGCAAGAGGCGCGTCACGTTGCGCGCGCCGAGCGCCAGCAGCTGCGACGGCGTCCACTCGAGCGCTCCCGTCAGCACCTCCGCACCAACGGCACTCTTCGAATCCTTCAGCTGCGCGGTATGCGCGGCGATCGCCTTCATCTGCTCGCGCGGATCGTCTTCGCCCACCGGCAGCGGCACCACCCAGGCCGACACGCGATTGCCGAGCGCCCCCGACTCGTCGGACGCGCGCACCGAGACGGGCGCCAGGATGCGGAAATCGAGACCCTGCGCGCGCACGCCGCGGCGCTCGAGGAAGCGCCGCACGGCGCCCGTCACGACCGTCAGCACCACGTCGTTCAGCGACCCGCCGAACGCCTTGCGCACGGCCTTCACATTGGCGAGATCCATCGCCATCCAGTCGAAGCGCCGGTGCGGGCCGATCGGGCGGTTCAGCGGCGTCGGCGAAGGCGAGCGCAGCGTCGCGCCGAGCGTCTCGGCGGCGGCGCGCAGCCGCACGAACAGTTCCTGGCGCGTGTCCTGCGCCTCGCTCGCGAGCCGCCGCAGGTCGCGCAGCGCGGTGAGAGGGAAACTCGCGCGCCGCATCCACACGTGGCGCATCAGTTCGATCGCCGACGGCGCCGGCCTCGGCATGAAGCGCGGCGATTCGGCGGGCACCGTCGCGTCCGGCGAGAGACTCATCAGCACCTTCATCAGGTCCACGCCCGAGACGCCGTCCACCATGCAGTGGTGCACCTTCGAGATCAGCGCGAAGCGGTCCTTCTCGATGCCCTCGACGATCCAGATC
The DNA here is from genome assembly GCA_018262315.1 of Deltaproteobacteria bacterium. Lineage (GTDB taxonomy): Bacteria > Myxococcota_A > UBA9160 > UBA9160 > PR03 > PR03. The sequence continues at coordinate 2,046 of JAGSPS010000256.1, forward strand.
TCCCAGAGCGGTCGCGAACGGTCGAGATGCTGCTGCATCACGCGCGCCGAGAGCCGCTTCAACTGCTCTTCGGACCCCGGGCGCGGCAGACTCGTGTGCCGCACGTGGAACTCGAGCTGGAAGTTCTCGTCGTCCACCCAGACGGCGTGGTTCTCGAAGGGGATCCAGGCGAGCCGTTGCCGATAGCGCGGAATATGGTGCAGCGAGGCGCCGATCATCGCGCGGATCTGGTCGGCGTCGATGCCGCCGTCGGGGCGTTTCAGCGGACCCGCCTCGAAGAGCATCGTCGACGCGACGTGCATGTAGGCGTTGGGCTTCTCGAGCACGAGAAATGAATTGTCGAGCGCCGTGAGACGTTCGTAGGCGTAGCGCGGCATTTCAGCTCACCGTCCGGGGGACGTTCATCACCCAGTTGAAGAAGCGCACGGCGACCGGGTTGACGAAGATGAAGCGGAGCTTCCAGAACGGCGAGTGCCACTGCTCGTGGGTCAACGTGCCGTCGAGCACCTCGCCAATCGCCGCGCCGGTTCGACTCGCGAGCGTGTCGAGCATCTGCTCGCCGATCTCGGCCGACGCGCCGGCGGGCGCGCCCGAATAGGTGTCCCCGCTGAAGTAATGGATGCCCGCCTTGAAGCCCGCGACCATGCGCAGGATCGACTCGGGCTTGCCGCGCTCGCCGGGCGGCTTCGCGCGGCCCGTCTCGTCGAGCCAGATGTCGACGGTCCGGCGCGGCAGGCTCTTGTAATCGGGATCCACCCATTCCGGGTGCAGCGCCAGCAGCTGCGACGTCTCGACCAGACCGGCGTGGGTGTCGCCGTCGAGATCGGCTTTGCGCACACCCGGGATGTGGCCGAGCACCTCGCCGAGCTCGGATCCGCCGCCGTTCAGGCGCGACAGCATCAGCGAGAACACCGACACCATGCGGATGCCGCGCTCGCGCGAGACGCGATCGCAGGCGGTCTCGATCGCGAGGAAGTGGCGCGGGCTGCCGTGGAAGTTCGAGACCATCACGTTCTGGAAGCCCTGCGCGGCGAGCGAGCGGCCGAGGTCTTCGAGCACGCGGATCGTCGTCGCCGGCCGGAACGCGATCGTGCCGGGCTGCGGGACGCCGTCGCACGCCGCGTAGACGAAGGGCAGCTTCAAGAAGGTCCGGCCGCGCTGCGCCTCCGGCAGGAAGCGCAGCGTGCGCTCGGCGAGCGCTTCGCCCTCGAGCACGTCGGCACCGAGCGGCAGGTGCGGTCCGTGCACTTCGAGCGGAGAGCAGGTGACGAACACGACGGCGTTCTTGCGGTCGATCGCGTCGAACTGGCGCTTGCTCAGCGTCTCCCAGCGGATCCAGGTGGGGGTTTCCGACATGCGAGATCCTCGCGACTCCAGGGGAGCGGCCAGTCTATCCCAGGTCGGCGACATCGAGGGCAGGCGGGTCCGAGCGCGGCCACCTAGACTGGCTTCGCTCTCCGTTCCTCCGTCGGCGGTTCCCTCGCGCGGGCCTCCCTCCCCCGTCCGCTGTGACCGCTGCTGTCACGCGCCGGCCGCAAACTCGCCGCAAACTCGCCGCAGACTCGAGCCCGACACGGAGGAATCCATGCACGACCCGAACCTCGAAGTCTCGTTCGCCGCTTCCTTCGATGCACCGGGCGACGCCCTCGAACTGCGGCTCTGGCTGCGCGATCCGGAGCTGATCGCGGAGCTGCGGGCGATCGCCGATCCGCGCGAGCGCGACGAGTTCGCGCTTGCCGCGCTGCGCATCGGGATGCTGTCGCTGCGCAGCGTGCGCGGGCAGGTCGACGTGCGCGCCGTGCGCGACGAGGTGGAGCGCATGCTCCACGAGCTGCGCAAGGGGCTCGACGAACACCGCGACCGCGTCGGCCACGACGTCACCGCCGTGCTGCGCGAGTACTTCGATCCGAAGGACGGCCGCTTCGCCGAGCGCGTGCAGCGCCTGGTCGAGGACGACGGCGAGCTGGCGCGCGTCATCAAGGGCCACGTCGAAGGCTCGGACTCGGCGCTCTCGCAGACGCTCGCGCGCCATGTTGGCGCGGACAGCGCGCTGCTCCGAACGCTCGACCCGAACAGCAGCGACGGCATCGTCGCCGGCATCACGAAGCTCGTCGACGACGCGCTCGGCGGGCAGCGCAAGGCGATCCTCGGCGAGTTCTCGCTCGACAATCGCGAAGGCGCCCTCGCGCGCCTCGTCGAAGAACTGAAGGGCAGCCACGGCAAGCTCGGCGACGCACTCCAGGAGCGGATCGGCGAAGTGGTGCGCGAGTTCTCGCTCGACGACGAGAACTCGGCGCTGTCGCGGCTGGTGCACCGCGTCGAGCGCGCGCAGCAGCAGATCACCGAGGAGTTCACGCTCGACTCCGAGACGTCGGCGCTGGCGCGGCTGCGCCGCGAGCTGATGGCCAACGCGACGCAGATGAGTGAGAACTTCAGCGAGTTCCAGAAGAAGGTCGAAGTGGAGCTGGCGAAGCTCGCCGCGACGCGCGCGGCGAACGCGAAGTCCACCGCGCACGGTCAAGAGTTCGAGGGCGCGCTGCTCGGCTGGCTCGAGCGCCGCGCGCAAGAAGCGGGCGACGTCTTCGAAGCTACAGGGAACACGCCCGGCGCGATCAACAACCGCAGGGTGGGCGACGCGGTGGTCGAACTGGGCCCCGAGCACCGCGCGGCGGGCGCGCGCATCGTCATCGAGGCGAAGGAAGACGCGAGCTACCGGCTCGTCGGCGCGCGCGCGGAGATCGAGATCGCGCGGAAGAACCGCCGGGCCGAGGTCGGCCTCTTCGTGTTGTCGGCGCGTACGGCGCCCGAAGGCTGGGAACGCTTCCGCGTGATCGGCCCGGATCTCTTCGTCGTCTGGGACGTGGACGATCCGACGACCGACGTCTTT
>JAGSPS010000257.1 GCA_018262315.1 Deltaproteobacteria bacterium
CGCGGCGAAGTCACCTTCGACCACGTCTGGTTCGCGTACCAGAACGAGGACTGGATCCTGCGCGACGTCTCATTCCGCGTCGCGCCCGGCGAGAAGGTCGCGCTGGTGGGGTCCACGGGCGCCGGCAAGACCTCCATCATCAAGGTGCTGATGCGCCTCTACGAGCTGAACCGCGGCGCGATCCGGCTCGACGGCGTCGACCTGCGCGAGTTGCCCCAGCGCGAACTGCGCCAGCGCATCGCGATGGTGCTCCAGGACGTGTTCCTGTTCAGCGGCACGGTGGCGTCGAACATCGGACTCGAGCGAAGCGGCGTGACGGTTGCCGAGATCGAACGCGCCGCCCGCGCGGTGGAGGCGCACCGCTTCATCGAGAGGCTGCCGAGCGGCTACGACACCGTGTTGCGCGAGCGCGGCAGCGATCTCTCCGCCGGCCAGCGCCAGCTGCTCTCGTTCGCGCGCGCTCTCGCCCACGGCGGCGACGTGCTGGTGCTCGACGAAGCCACGAGCTCCGTCGATCCCGAAACCGAGGTCCTGGTACAGCAGGGCATCCACGCGCTGATGGCAGACCGCACCTCGATCGTGATCGCGCACCGGCTCTCGACGATCCAGGACGTGGACCGCATCCATGTGCTCCACCGCGGGCGGATCGTCGAGACCGGCAGCCACGACCAGCTGCTCGCCAAGCGCGGCGCCTACTGGCGGCTCTACCAGCTCCAGTTCGAGCGCAGCGAGGAGCCGGCGCGAGCCACCGCGTAGACCGCCGTTTGGCTTCATCGGTCCGTCATTCGCACTTGCCAAGCCCGCGCTCCGGGTGGTAACAAGAGGACGCCGAGCCCCCCTCGGCCTTCCGAAGAACCCCCGCTCCCGGACCCCTTACCCGACCTGGCCGGCTGGCCCTCCACCAGTATGTCCCGGGTCCCGAGGTGCGCTTGCGCATCAAGTCCCTGCAGATCTCGGGCTTCAAGTCCTTCGTCGACCGCTCCGTGCTGGCGTTCCGGCCCGGCATCACCGGCATCGTCGGACCGAACGGCTGTGGCAAGTCGAACGTCGTCGACGCGATGCGCTGGGCGATGGGCGAGCAGTCTCCGCGCCACCTGCGCGGCAAGTTGATGGACGACGTGATCTTCGCGGGCTCCGAGGCGCGCCCCGCGGTGGGGATGGCCGAGGTAGCGCTCACCTTCGACAACAGCGACGGACGCGCGCCCGCCGAGTTCGCCGGCTTCACCGAGATCCAGGTCTCGCGGCGCCTGTACCGGGACGGCACCTCGGAGTACCAGCTCAACAAGACGCCGTGCCGGCTGCGCGACGTGCTCGATTTCTTCCGCGACACCGGCATCGGCACGCGCGGCTACACGATCGTCGAGCAGGGCCAGATCGCGGGCATCGTGTCGGCCAAGCCCGAGGATCGCCGCGCGCTGCTCGAAGAAGCCGCCGGCATCGGCAAGTACAAGGCGCGCCGCCAGGAAGCGGAGCGCAAGCTCACCGCCACCGAGCAGAACCTGCTGCGCGTCACCGACGTGCTCGGCGAGCTGCGCCGCCAGATCGCGACGCTCGAGCGCCAGGCCAAGAAGGCCGCGCGCTTCAAGCGCCTGCAGGAACGCCTGCGGCTTCTCGAACTGTCGATTGCGGCCGAGACGCGCCGCGATCTCGACGGCGAGATCAGCGCCGCGCGCCGTCGCCTCGACGCACAGCGCGACGAGCTGGCCGCCGCCGAGTTGCGCCAGAGCGAGCGCGAAGCCGACCTCGAGCGCATGCGCCTGGAGCTCGCGGAGCGCGAGCGCGCCGTCGTCGCGGGCAGTGAGATACTCTTCTCGCTGCGCTCGGAGATCAAGCAGCTCGAGAGCCGCATCGAGTACGAAGACCGCGAGCGCGCGACGCTCGCCGAGACGCGTATGGCGCGCGAGGAAGAACTCGCGCGCTTGCGCGAGCAGGTCGCCGCTGCGCGCGCCGAAGAGCGCAGCGCCGAAACCGAGCTGGCCCAGGTCGAAGCCGTGGTCGGCGCGGAACGGCAGGCGGTGCTCGCGCTCGAAGCGCAGGTGGCCGCCTCGGCGAGCGCGCTGCGCCGGCTCGAAGCCGAGCGCGAGGCCGCGAACCCGCGTCTCGTCGATGCGCTCACGGGCATCGCGCGCGCCGAGGACCGCAGCGCCGCGGCCGAGCAGCGCCGCGCCGAGATCGCGCGCCGCCTGCGCAGCGCGGACGAAGCGATCGAGGTGCAGCAGGGCGAGGCCAGTCGCGCCGACGCCGAGCAGCGACGCCTCGAAGAAGGGCTGAACAACCTGCTCCGCGAGCGCGACCGCCTGATGGGTGCGCTGCGCGACGCCATCGACGGCCACGAGCGCGCCGTCGCGCGCGCGCGCGGTCTCACGGAACAGCTCCGCGGCGCGCGCGAGCACCACGAGAAGCGCGCCGCACGGCTCGCGTCGCTTCGCGAGGTGCTGTCGCGCGCCGAGGACGTGGGCGAGGGAACGCGACACCTGCTCGAGCAGTCCGAGTCGATGCGCAGCGCCCACGGCCTGCGCGCGCTGGTGCGCGACGTGCTCGAAGCCGACGCGGACGTCGAGCGCGCGGTCGAGGCGGTGCTGGCGGAGCGCGCCGAGGCGCTCGTGGCGACCGGTCTCGAAGGCGCCCTCGCAGCGGTCGATCGGCTGCGCAGCGCCGACGCAGGTCGCGCCGTGTTGGTGGTCGAGCGTCCCGACGAGCCGATGCGGACGGGCTTCGTTCCGCTGGGCGAGCCGCTGCTATCACGCGTTCGTGTGCGCCCCGGTTTCGAGGGCGTCGCGCGCGCGCTGCTGGGCGACGTGAACCTGGTGACCAGTCTCGAAGAGGTCGCCAAGGTCTACGCCAGCGCGCGCGCACCGGCGACCTTCGTGACGCCGGCCGGCGACGTACTGGGCCCCGACGGCGTGCTGCGCGGCGGCAGCGGCGGCGCGCCGGGACTGCTCGCTCGCGCGCGCGAGGTGCGCGAGCTGGAGCAGGAGGTCGCGACGCTCGGCCAGCACCTCGGTCTGGTGGCGGCCGAGCACGCCGAGAGCGACGCGGCAGCCGCGCGCGTGGCCGACGAACTCGACAACCTGCGCAACCGCCACCACACGGCGGCGCTCGCCGTCGCGAATCACGAGAAGGATCTGGAGCGCGTGCGCGAACGCGTGAAGGCGACCTTCGAAGCGCACGAAGGGCGCGTTTCGGAGCGCTCGGAACTGGTCGCCGAAAGCGAGGCGCTCGAAGCCGAGATCGGAACGCTCGGGCAGCGCCTCGAGGATCTGCGCGCGGCGCGCGCGAGCTGCCAGCGCGAACTCGACGCGCTCTCGCTGCGCATCGGCGAGGCGTCGCGCGGGCTGGCCCGCAACGACGCGACGCTCACCGAGCGCCGCGTTGCCCACGCGGCGCGCGCCGAGAAGCGCGATCGCCTCGCCGAGGTTCGCACGCGCGCAGCGGCAGCGGCCGAAGAGTCGCAGCAGTGGATCGCGCGGCGCGAGCGCGAGATCGAGGAGATCGAGGCGCGGCGCAGCGCGCTCGCCGAGTCGAGCGCCGGCGCGCGCGAGCAGCTGGCGGCGAAGCTCTCCGACGAAGAACGCGCGCGCCAGGACGCCGACCGCGTCCGCGACGAATACGAGCGTACGGCCGCCGCGGTACGCGAGCGCGAGGACGAGGCGCGCCACCTCCGCACCGAGTGCTTCGCGCGCCGCGAGCGCCTCCAGGCCGGCGAGCTGGAGATCCGCGAGCGCGAACTGCGCGTGGTGCAGCTCGACGATCACGTGCGCGAGCGCTGGAAGGTCGAACTCGCCAGCTGGACGCCGCCCGCGCCGGGCGACGCGGTTTCGGTGTTGCCGCCCTTTGCCGACGACGCGGAAGAGGGCGCCGAGCCGGCCGACGGCGAGGACGCCGAGTCGATCGTGCTGCGCAGCTCCGACACGGACTGGCTCGATCGCTCGCGCGAAGACCGCGAGCGCCACGCCGACGAGCTGCGCCGCCGCGTCGAGAACTTCGGTGATGTGCACATGGGTGCGATCGAAGAGCACGAAGAGATCGGCGAGCGCGTGCGCTTCCTCGAAGAGCAGAGGACCGACCTCGAGAGCACCGTCGAGTCGCTGCGCGAGGCGATCACACGGATCAATCGCGCCAGCCGCAAGCGCTTCCGGGAAACCTTCGACGCCGTGAACGAGCGCTTCCAGCTCAACTTCCCGCGCCTCTTCAACGGCGGCAAGGCGAGCCTCTCGCTCACCGAAAGCGACGACGTGCTCGAAGCGGGTGTCGATATCCTGGCGCAGCCGCCGGGCAAGAGGCTCCAGAGCGTGACGCTGCTCTCGGGCGGTGAGAAGACGATGACCGCTTTGGCGCTGCTCGTCTCGCTGTTCCAGGTGCACCCGTCGCCGTTCTTCCTGCTCGACGAGGTGGACGCCGCGCTCGACGACGCCAACGTCAGTCGCTTCAACGAGATCGTGCGCGAGATGGCGAGCGACTCGCAGTTCCTCGTCATCACGCACAACAAGTCGACGATCGAGATCGCCGACGTCCTCTACGGCGTGACGATGGAAGACCGCGGCGTCTCGAAGATCGTCTCCGTACAACTCCGCGACGCCTGACCCCCAGCGGGCGGGGGCGGATCACGCGGGTATCTTTCGCCGGTCATGACAGCCATCGCCAACTACCTGGCCCCGCTCTTTGCGTGGATTGCCGCCAATCCGGGCGCCGGCGTGCTGGCTGCGCTCGTGGTCCCGTGGGTGATCGTCGCCCTCGTCATGCTGCTGCGGCGCGGCCGCGCGCGCGCGCTGCCGGCGCCGCCGCCGAAGCCGGAGCTCGAAGCGCCGCGCGCCGAGCCGGTGGCGATCCCGAAACCGGAGCCGCGGCAAGAGCCCGAGCCCGTTGCAGTGCGCGTCGAGCCCGCACCCG
>JAGSPS010000258.1 GCA_018262315.1 Deltaproteobacteria bacterium
AGACGCACGAGCTGCTGGCGGCGGGCCCGCTCGATCTCGTCGTCTGGCCGGAGACGGTCTACACGCGCGGCATCCAGGGTCCGCTGCCCGTCGCGGGCCAGCTGATCCGCCGCGACATCGAGGTGCCGCTGCTCTTCGGCGCCGCCTCGGTTCGTTCCTCGCCCGACGGCCGCACGCGCAAGTACAACTCGGCCTTCCTGATCTCCGCGGACGGCACGATCCGCGACGGCTACGACAAGAACCTGCTCGTCCCGTTCGCCGAGCGGCTGCCCTTCGGCGACTCGCTGCGCGCGCTCTTTCCGCACGCGCAGGATTTCGGCTCGAGCGACGCGACGCCGCCGCTCATGCTCGGCTCCTGGAGGATGGCGACACCGATCTGCTACGAGGCGGCCGTCCCGAGCTTCGTGCGCCGCATGGTGGCGGAGGCGCAGCCGAATCTCCTGGTGATGCTCTCGAACGACGCCTGGTTCGGAGACTCGCACGAGCCGTGGATCCATCTCGCGGTGGCGCGCATGCGTGCAATCGAGCACCACCGCTTCGCCGTGCGCGCGACCAACAGCGGCGTCAGCGCCATCATCGATCCCGCCGGCCGACTCGTGACACGCAGCGGCCTGCTCACGCGGGAGAACCTGCGCGGCACGGTACAGGCGTTCGACGGCGAGACGCTCTACGGCCGCGCTGGCGATTGGGCCGGCTGGCTCGCAGCAGCGGCCTGCGGCGCGATGGCGCTCGCCGCAGCTCCCGGTTCCCGGCGCAACTGATCGAGGCCATGATCGGGACGAGCAGCCGGCCGCGCTGTTCCCGCCAAGACCACCGCCGGCCAAGGTGCGCCACTGCGCCTCGCCCCCGGCGCATTCTCCCTCGAATCGCGCAATCCCTCGCCAACGAGACGCGCGTGCTTGTAAGATGAGTGCTCAGGGCTGTTCGGTATCTGGGGGAGGCCCTCGCGATGATCGCCCGCAATCTCGAAGACCGCCTCGGCGAAACTCTCGGCGAGGCCCAGGCGCTGCCCGGGCGGATCGCAGAGCTGGAGCGCGCGCTGGCGGAGATGGCCGAACGCGTCGCCCGGCTGGAGGCGACGAGCGGCGCGACGGTCGAGCGGGCCCCCGTCGATTCCTCTCGCCGCAGCGTCGCGTCCGCGCCACCGGTCGCGGTCGAGCCGAGAGAGATCACACCCCTCGCTCTGCCCAGGCTACCTGAGGGAAGCATCACGCTGGCCGGCCGCACGTTGATGGCCGTCGGCGGCGGATTCCTGTTCCGAGCGCTCACCGAGGCCGGCATGCTGCCGGCCCGTGTCGGGCCGCTCGCGGGGCTGGCCTACGCTGTCTGGTGGCTCTGGCAGGCCGAGCGCAGCGCACGCGCCGGTCGCAGGCAGAGCGCGCTCTTTCACGGACTCGCGGCGGCGTTCATCGCCTACCCGCTGATCTGGGAGACGACCGCGCGCCTCGACCTGCTCGCACCGGCAGCGGCGGGCGCGGCGATCCTCGTCTTCCTCGGTCTCGGTCTCTTGATCGCCGTGCGCAACGGACTCAGCGCCGTCGCCACGCTGCTCATCGCGGCCAGCGTCGCCAGCGCGCTGGGGCTGTTCTTCGGCACGGGCGAGTGGCTCGTCTTTGGCCTGGTGCTGCTGGTCGTCGCGGCGAGCGTCGAGGTGCTCGCCATCACGCAGCACTGGCCAGTGTTACGCTGGCTGCCGGCGTTGCCGGTCGATCTGGCTGTGCTGGTGCTCGCCTTCAAGGCCACGCGCGAGGGCTCGGAGATCCCCCCGGAAGTCGTGGTGCCGATGGCCCTGGCGCTGCCCGTGGTCTACCTCTCCGGCCTCGGCGGTCGCACGCTGCTGCGCGGATTGCCCGTCACGGGCTTCGAGATGGTGCAGGTGGTGGTCGCGCTGGTCATCGGCCTCGGCTCGGCCTGGCGCGTGCTCGGCGCCTCGGGCGCGAGCCCGGCGCTGGTGGGTGTGGTCGCGCTCGCTCTCGGCGCGGCGAGCTATGCGACGGCCTTCGTCTTCATCGACCGCCGCGTCTGGCGCGGCCTGAACTTCCACGCCTACATGGCGTTGGCGGTGGCGCTGGTGCTCGCGGGCAGCCGGCTGCTGATGGCCAGCCCGCTGCTGACGCTCGTGTGGCTGGTACTGGCGGTCGCCGCCGTCGCCATCGGCGGGCGCCATGCACGTGTGACGCTGCAATTCCACGGGGCGCTCTATCTGCTCGCGGCCGCCGTCGACAGCGGCCTCATCAGCTATGCCTACGACGCGTTGCTCGCCGACCCGACGGAACCGCAGTCCTCGCTCACACTGGCCGCGTCCGGTGTCGCCGTGGTGGCGGTGGTCTGCTACGCGAGCCTGCTCGCGACGGTGCGACCCGGCGCCCTCGCGGACCTCGAGCGCGTGGGCGAGACGATGATGGCGGCGCTGGTCGTCCTGTCCGCGGCCGGCCTGGTGGCCGGCCTGCTGGAAGGCCCGCTCGTCGCGGCCGGAGGCGAGCAGGCGAGCCGCGCCTTCGTCGCCACCGGCCGCACCGCGGTGCTCGCCGTGCTGGCGGTGGGTCTCGCGTGGGCGGGCCGGCGCTGGTCGCGCCGCGAGCTCATGTGGATCGTCTACCCGCTGCTCGCGATCGGCGGGGCCAAGCTGCTCGGCGAAGACTTCCGCTACGGCCAGCCCTTCACGATGTTCCTGGCGCTGGCCTGCTACGGCGCGGCGCTCTTCCTGACGCCGCGCCTGCTGAAGCGCGGCGACCCGGGCTGATCGCAGCACTTCGTCCGGACGCGACGCGCGGCCGCAAGCCGTCACATCTCGGCGTCGAACATCGGCGCTACAATTCGGATTGCGTCGACCGTGCGCTGCATCTGGTCGCCGTCCCGCTCCGAGATGGATGTTCACGACCTGCGAGCGAATCGAGCGCGGTCGGTCCCCTGCCTCGTCCTCGGGGTTCTCGGGGCCATCACAATGGGATGGAGCGTGACCCTGCAGGCGGCGATGCAGCTCGGCGAACGCGGCAGACCCATTTGGATCCTCGTCACCGCCAGCGTGTTGCTCTGGTCGCACTGTAATCGATACCCCGCTCTCCATTGCCACGGGTCATGGACTGAACGCGATCCCAAACGCGGTGTATTTGGCGGCCTTCCTGCTGCGGATCATCCGCAGCGGCGTGCTCCAGAGACCCCGCAATCACCGCGAGCGTGGCGCCCTACGGCGACCGCGATCGGCGCGTTCTCGGCCTCGCCTCGGACGACACCCGGATTCCCGACGGCGAGGCTTCACGGCGATGACCGTGGCGGCGTTCGAGGAGCTGCGCGGTGCGGCGGCGGCGCGGCGCAGCGGACGGCGCGGGAAGCGCGACACAACCAAGAGTGATAGAGGAACGAGCGCCTTCCCTGCTCTCGGATGCAGGTGCGTCGGGTCGCGAGTATCCGCTATCAACCTCTTCGATCGCTCTCGGTGGCGGAGGAGACGGAATGCGGACCTGGCTGCGACTCGCTCTGTTCGTCGCGGGGCTCGGGGTGGCGGGATACGCGATCTCGCGAGCCGCAGCGCGCGACGACTCGACCCTCTCGAGCGTCGATCCCGCCGTCTTCGCCGATGCCGCAAAGGACGCCGAGCCGCCCGCGGCGGTGATCGCACCGGCGGCCGATGCGGGTGCGGGCGCGCGGAAGCCCAACATCGTGCTGATCGTCGCGGACGATCTCGGCTGGGGGGACCTCGGCGCGTACGGCGCGCGCGGTCTCGCAACACCCAACGTTGATCGACTCGCCGCCGAGGGCGTCCGCTTCACCCACTTCTACGCGAGCGCGCCGGTCTGCTCGCCGTCGCGAGCCGGGCTCCTCACCGGCCGCTATCCGCTGCGCACCGGCGTCAGCTACATCATCTTCGCGAGCGACGTGGCGTTCGCGCAGCGCGTCTCGCTCGCGGCCGCCAAGTTCGGCACGCGACTCGGCGCCAGCGACTTCCACGACTCGTACGTCGCCGGGCTGCCGGCCTCCGAGATCACGCTCGCCGAGGCGCTGCGCGTCGCGGGCTACGCCACCGGGATGGTCGGCAAGTGGCACCTCGGCGACTTCTCGCACGATCGCCAGTACCTGCCCACGCGCCATGGCTTCGACTTCTTCGAGGGCATGCCCCACTCGAACGACGAGTTCCCGGTGGCGTACTGGCAGGGCGAGCAGGAGCGCACGCCGAACCTCGGCCTCGACCAGGAGCACGTGACCGACGATCTCACGCGCGCCGCCATCGGCTTCATCGACGCGAATCGCGATCGCCCGTTCTTTCTGTACTTCGCGCACAAGAACGTGCACATCCCGCTCTTCCCCGCGGAGCGCTTTCGCGGCACCTCGGCGGCGGGCGCCTATGGCGACTCGGTGGCCGAACTCGACGCGAGCGTCGGCGAGATCGTGAAGGCGCTCGAGCAGCGCGGTCTGCGCGAGAACACGCTGCTCGTCTTCTGCAGCGACAACGGCCCGTGGTTCCAGGGAAGCGCCGAGGGGCTGCGCGGGCGAAAGGGGATGCCGCTCGAGGGCGGCATGCGCGTTCCCCTGATCGTCGCGTGGCCGGTCGCGCTGGCGGCGGGCCGCGTGGTCGAGGCGCCGGCGATGAACATCGACCTCTTTCCGACGCTCGTGGCGCGCGCCGGCCTGACACCGCCGCGCGATCGCGTGCTCGACGGCCGCGACCTCTGGCCCACGATGACCCGTGCCGACGCACCGGCGCCGCACGACGCGTTGCTGTTCTTCCACGACAAGGAGATCGACGGCGTGCGGGCGGGCGACTGGAAGTACTACCGCCACGTGAATCGCTTCTGCTGGCCGCTGCCCTACGACAAGCCGGGCACGCTGCCGGGCCGGCAGACGGCCGCCTACGTCTACACCGATCCGAAGACCGGCCGCAGCGCGAA
>JAGSPS010000259.1 GCA_018262315.1 Deltaproteobacteria bacterium
GCCTTGTCGCGGCGCTCGAGGGGTCGCCCGTCGAGGCGCACGACGCCCGCTTCGAGCAGCTTCCGCACGCCCGCGCGGCCGATGCCGAGGCGCTCGGCGAGCCACACGTCGAGGCGCCGCCCGGCGGCAGCGGGCTCGACCACGAACTCGCGACCCGCGGTCTCGATCGCCTCCGTCGTCTCGCTGGCTTCGCTCGTCACGTACCGACTGTAGCTTGCAGAAGGCGGCGGGTTTGCGAGCCTCAGGCGCCCGTGTCGAAATCCACGCCCCGAAGCAGCGCCTCGCGGAGCCAACCGTTCCGCATCCAAGTGATGGACACCACGCTGCGCGACGGCGAGCAGACGCCCGACGTCTCGTACACGCCCGCCGAGAAGCTCCAGATCGCGCGCATGCTGCTCAGCGACGTCGGCGTCGACCGCATCGAGATCGCGCAGACGCGCGTCTCCGAAGGCGAGCGGCTCGCGGCCCACCGCGTCGCGGCCTGGGCGCGCAGGGAAGGCGTCGCCGACCGCGTCGAGATCATGGGCTACTGCGACGGCGAACTCTCGGTGCAGTGGATCAAGGCCGTCGGCGGTCGCGTGATGAACCTGCTCACCAAGGGTTCGGAGAAGCACTGTCGCGAGCAGCTCCGCCAGACGCCCGAGCAGCACCGGCGCAAGGTGCAGGAAACGATCCTCGCGGCGCACAAGGCGCGCATCGCGGTCAACGTCTACCTGGAAGACTGGTCGAACGGCGTGCGCGATTCCTTCGACTACGTGTTCGCGATGGTGCAGGCGCTGCGCGAGCTGCCCGTCGAACGCATCTACCTGCCCGACACGCTCGGCGCCTTCTCGCCCGACGAGACGGCGCGCTACATCGGCCTGATGGTCGACGCCTGGCGCGACATCCACTTCGAGTTCCACGGCCACAACGACTACGGGCTGGCGGTGGCCAACTGTCTGGCCGCGGTGCGCGCCGGCGCGCGCGGCGTACACACCAGCGTGAACGGGATGGGCGAGCGCGCCGGCAACACGCGCCTCGCCGAAGTGGTCGCCGCGCTGCACGATCACACCCCGTACCGAACCGGTGTAGACGAGGCCATGCTGGTGGACGCGTCGCGACTGGTCGAGACCTTCAGCGGCAAGACGGTCGCCGCGAACTCCCCCGTCGTCGGCCGCGACGTCTTCACGCAGACCGGCGGCATCCACGCCGACGGCGACGCCAAGGGCGACCTCTACGCCAACCGGCTGGCGCCCAAGCGCTTCGGTCGCGCGCGCCAGTACGCGCTCGGCAAACTCTCAGGCAAGGCGTCGCTGCTCCACAACCTGAAGGCGCTCGGCATCGAGCTATCGGAGGCGGAACGCGCGCGGGTACTCGGACGCATCGTCGCGCTCGGCGACAAGAAGAGCGGGGTCGCCGTTTCCGACCTGCCCTACATCATCGCCGACGTGCTCCAGCGCCCCGAGCAGCGCCCGGTGCGCGTCGCGTCGTATCGCGTCGTGGTCGATTCCAGGGGACTTCCCGAAGCCGAGGTCGAAGTCAGCGTGCGCGGCGAAACGGCCGTCGCGAAAGCCAGCGGCGACGGCGGCTACGACGCCTTCATGCGCGCGCTCGGGAAGGCCGTGAAGCGCTTCGGACTCGCGCTGCCGCGGCTCGCCGACTACCGCGTGCGGATTCCACCGGGCGGCCGCACCGGCGCGTTGGTGCAGACGGTGATCACCTGGCAGGACGCGAGCAGCCGCGAGGGCACCTTCTCGACGCTGGCGGTCGACTCGGATCAGCTCGCCGCGGCGGTGCTCGCCACCGAGAAGATGCTCAACGTTCTCGCGACGCGGAAGAAGGCGTGAGGACGCGCGCCGTCCTCGGGGTCGTCCTCTTCGCCCTCGGTTGCGCGGCCAAGCCACATCCGGTCCAGCCTCAATACCAGCCGGTGGCGAGCGTGCTCGAAGAGGTCGCAACGCTGCGCCGCCACCTCCCCGACGACACCTACCGCTTCGAAGCGGGCCGCGATTTCACCGGTCGCAACATCTATCGAGCGTCGCTGATCCGCCTCGAGAGCATCGAGCGCGTGCACGCCGACTCGCTGCGCGCGGGCAACCTCGACGACGTGATCGCGTACGCGAAGGCCCGCGCGCTCGAGCGGCTGCGCGCCTACGACCTCGCCGCCGAGAGCCACCGGGTCGCCGCCGAACGCGACGGGCCGCTGCGCGGCGAAGCCCGCAAGGCGGCGTCGCTCGACGACGGTCTCGCCGAGGCGATCCAGATCGGATACGAGCCCGATCGCCCGCTGCGGTCCGGTGTGCGGCCTATTCCTGCTCCGAGCGATCCCAATGGCGCCATCGCCGAATACGACCGCCGCCTCGCGCTGCTCGACGCGCTCGGCGACGAAGCGAACGACACCTTCCTCGAGCCGGTGGTGAAGGAAGAAGTCGAGCGCTGCGACATGGCGCGCGCGCGCTATTTCGTGGCGCGGCGCAAGCTCGATCCCGACGGCAACGTGCGCGCGCTCGCCGAGCTGCAGCGCGTCGTCGCGCGCCACCGCGAGAGCAAGAACGCCAACCGCCACCTGCTCGATCTCGCCGATCTCTACGCGGCGATGGCGGAGGAGTACGTCCAAGCCCGGCCGCCCGAGAGCCTGTTCTTCGACCCGCCCGCCTTCCAGGAGTTGGTCGACTCGGCCTCGCAGCTCTACGAAGCGGTTGCGAACCAGGACGGAACGCCCGAGAAGCTCGAAGCCGCGCGCCGTCTCGAAGCCTTCCTCGCCTTCACGCTGCGGGTGGACCGTGATCGTTTCTCGCCGCAGTAGCGTCGCGCTGTTGGCCGCGTTCGGCGCGGCCGTTGCGGCGTGCAGCACGCCCGCGGGCGAGCCGAAGGAGGCGCCGCTCGCACCGCTCGAAGCGCGCGTCGCGTATCTGCCCGACGACAGCGATCGCGCCGCGCGCAGCCTCGCGCAAGCGGCACTCGGCACACGTGCGACGGCCGCGCGCGCGCAGCTCGCCGCGTTCGAGACCACCGATCGACTGCGCGTCGCGACCGGTGAGCCGCCGACCGGCCTCACCGCCTACGCGCGCCACCTCGTGGACGCGATGAACGACGACCCGATCGCCTATCGCCGCGCCACCGCGAAGCTGCTCGAAGACGACGACATCGACCCGGCGCTGCGCAAACAGCTCGAGATGGAAGTCGCCGACGACCCGCTGCTCCTCGCCGACAAACGCATCAGCGAGGGACGCCGCACGCGCATCGCGCGCGACGTAAACGCGCTCTCCGAAGCACTCGGTCGCTCGCTGCTGAGTTTCGTCTTCCTGCCGGTCCGCGTCGCGCAAGCGGTGATCAACGTCGCGGTGGCCGAGCATCTCGACGATCCGATCAGCGTGCAGCAGCGCCAGGCGCTCGCGCACTGGAAGGACTACGTCGAGGGCCATCCCGAAACGCCGGAAGCGCGCGAGCTGATCGAGCAGATCGACTCGCTCCAGCGGCGCTGGTTCGACACCAAACGGCGCCGCAGCGTGCGCGCCGCCGAGCAGGCGCTGGATCACGACCAGAGCGCGCTCGCACTGCTGCTCGCCGATCGCGCGCTGCGTTACGCGCCCGGCGACGCGCGTGCCACGCGGCTGCGCGACGAAGCCAAACGGCGCCTGGCGAGCGAGCAGGCGCAACTCGCGCAAAGCCTCGCCGTGACACGCGCTCCGCTGCCGGACGCGGACGATCCCCGAGCGCGTGCCTTGATGCTGGCGCTCTTCAAGGCGGGCGACGTGCCTGCCAAGAGCGAAGCGCTGCTCGCCGGAGATCGCGCCGGACCGCTCGCCGACGGCGCGCGCTTCGCCTACGCAAACGCAATCGGGGAAGCCGGACAGGAGTCGGCGATGTGGGACACGCTCGCCTCGCTCGCCGGCGACGATCCGGCGTCGCATCCGATGGCGCGCCACGCGAACGCGCTCGTCCAGAGCCCGTCCCAGAACCCGTGGGAGGCGTTCAAGGCGGCGGAGGCTGGCGACACCCGCAAGGCCGCGAGCTTCGTCGCGCTCGGCCCGCTCCAGGGCGGCGCACGCGATCGCGACCTTCCGCGCAGCGTCGAGTGGCTGCTCGAAGCGCCGACACTGATGCCGGTGCTCGGCGGGATTCCCTGGCGGCTGGTGCAGACGGCGATCGCGCCGCCCGAGGCGAAGGCGCCGGCCCTCGCCGCGAGCCGCTACCTGAAGCGCTACCCGAACGGCGAGCACGCGGCGGAGCTGCGCGATTATCTGGTCGAGCACGAATCCGACGAGGGACGCTGGGTGCGCGCCCACGCGGTCGCGTCCGAGATCCCCAGCACGCCGTCGGACGAGCTCGCCGAACTGGCGGAGAAGGCGGCCGCGCAGTCGATCGAGCAGGCCGGCAAGCAGCAGCGCCGCGACATCCGCTTCGCGATCCTGCAGGCAACCGCCGAGCGCTACCCCGACACCCAATCAGGACAGCGCGCGAACGAGCTGTTGCACAAGGAGATCGACGAAGCCACCGAGCAGAAGATCCGCATTTCGCGCGGCTATCTCGTCGAGAACCGCAACGTCGCGGGTCCCGGCGGTCTCGGCCTGCGCCCGGAGCTGCTCGACGGCGACAAACACAACGGCGAGCTGCATCCGCTGGGCGTGACGCTGCTCGGCGGTCGCGTCCTGGAGATCGCGATGCTGGCGCCGAGCGGAGACGAGGACGACGAGCCGAAGACGGTGCGGCAGACCGTCTCGGCCGAGCGGCTGTCGCGGGTCGTGTCGCTGCTCGAGGAGACCTCGTCGCGCAACGCGCTGCTCGACCCGCTCGCCGAGCAGGGCGCCGACGCGCGCCGCGACTTCTTCTTCGAGCGCGCGCGCCTCGGCGTCGCCGACACGCCCGACACGCGCCCGACTGCGGAGTCGACC
>JAGSPS010000260.1 GCA_018262315.1 Deltaproteobacteria bacterium
GCGGGGGCGGGGGACTCGGCCGAAACAATCCGCAGGCGGTTACCAGCGCTCGCCGCGAAGCCGCCGCTGCACGTCCGCCGAGGACGTTTCGGACGGGTCCACCGCCTGCGCGCCTCACAGCAACGATCCAGAGCCGGAACGGAGGGGCGCGCATAGGGCCCAGGCTCAACGGCCCTCGACGAGTCAGGCTCCTACAGCCGGTCGAGCGCGCGCGTGAGCGCGGCGAAGAGGCGGTCGAGTTCGTCGTGGGTCACGACGAGGGGCGGCGCGAGCGCGACCAGGTCGCGGATCCCGCGCACGATCGCGCCCTCTTCGCGCGCCAACCCGTGGACGGCGCCCCCGAGCGTGTTCGGCGCGGCGCCGGCGTTGGGCCCGCTGCGCGGGGCGCGCAGCTCGAGCGCACCGATCAGTCCGAAACCGCGCACCTCCGCGACGAGCGGGTGATCCGCGAGCTCGTGCAGCGCCGCCTGGAAGCGCGGACCGACGTCGTCGCGCACGCGCTCGACGAGACCCTCGCGCTCGATGATGTCGAGATTCGCGAGCGCGGCGGCGCAGGTGGTCGGGTGGCCGGTATAGGTGAAGCCGTGCGCGAGGTAGCCGCTGGACTCGAAGATCGTGGCGATCTCCCGACTCACCATCGTGGCGCCGAGCGGCAGGTAGCCGCTGGTGATCCCCTTCGCGGTGGTCATCAGGTCCGGCTCGAGATTCCACAGCACCGACGCGAACCACGCGCCGAGCCGCCCGAAGCCGGTGATCACTTCATCCGCGACGAACAGGATCTCGTTGCGGCGACACAGCTCGCGGAGCGCCGACAAGTAGCCTGCGGGCGGCACGATCACGCCGCCGGCCCCCTGCACCGGTTCGACGAAGATCGCCGCGATCGTGCCCGCGCCCTCGCGCTCGATCGTGCGCTCGGTCTCGGCGAGACACCAGGCGCCGTACTCCTCGGGACTCTTGCCGCTCCCGTACGAATACGGACCCGGCACGTAGAGGAATCCGGGCAGCGGCAGGTCGAAGGGTTCGGTGCAGGTCGCAAGGCCCGTCAGGCTCGTGGTCGCGATGCTCACGCCGTGATACGCGAAGGTGCGTGACAGCACCTTCGTCTTCTCGCGCTTGCCGCGCAGCTTCCAATAGGCGCGGATCAGCTTCAGCGCGGTCTCGTTCGCCTCCGAGCCCGAGTTGCTGAAGAGGGTGTGCTGGAGGTTCGGCGGCGCGTGCTCGGCGAGCTTCGCCGACAGCCGGATCGCCGGCTCGGTGGTGGTATTGAAGAACGACGGATAGAACGCGACGGCGCGCATCTGCTCGGCCACCGCATTGGCGATCTCGTCGCGCCCGTAGCCGACGTTCACGCACCACAGGCCGGCCAGCCCGTCGATCAGCTCGCGGCCCGTCTCGTCGATCACGGTCGAGCCCTTCGCCGAGCGGATCACGTGGGTGCCGCCCTGGTGCATCGCGCGGTGATCGGTGAAGGGGTGCAGCAGGTGCGCCTGGTCGAGTCGTCGCAGCGCGGTCACGTCGAAACGGCTCATGCGAGCGACTACAGCACGGCTCGCGCGAAGTCGCCAGCGAGCAACGCGCAAGGTGGATTGCTAGGAAGGTCCGGGAGTGGATCTCACACTGATCGCCGAAGATCTCGCTCCGGGCGACCGCCCGGCAGGCGCGTCCGACTGGTCCGACCTGCGCGTGCGGCGGGTCGTCGGACCCGACGACCCCGACTTCGCGCCGGCCTACGAGCGGCTGTGGGGCGAGTTCGGCGCACGCGGCGAGATGGAGCAGCGCGCGGTGATCCGCGAACGGCTCGCGTGGGACCCCGCGCAGCCGGTCGGAGCGGCCGCGTTGGCCTACGAGCTGCTCGTGCTGCGGCGCGGCGGTGGCGTCGCGGCGATCCGCGATCACACGGCGGTCGTGCGCGTGGGCGCGCATGGCAGGCCGCTTCCGGGACCCATCGTGGTGCACCTTTCGCACGCGCTCGTCGAGCCCGAGCACCGCGGCACGGGATTGGTCGGCTGGTTGCGCTCGCTGCCGCTGCAAACCGCGCGGCGCTGCGCGGCCGCGGCCCGCTGCGCGCCGGACGCGCCCGTCGTACTCGTCGCGGAGATGGAGATGCGCGGCGCCGCCGGGCAGGGACGATCCGAAGCGCCTGGTCCGGCGGGTCCCGACGCGCGCATGGCGCGGCTGCGCTCGTACCAGCGCGCCGGTTTCCGGCTGGTCGATCCGATCGCCGCTCCGTACGCCCAGCCCGATTTCCGCCCGCCCGAGCTGCTGGCCGGGGATGCCCCGCGGCCGGTCTCGTTGGGACTCGTCGTGCGCCGGGTCGGCCGCGAATCCGAAACCACGATGTCCGCGCCGGAACTGCGCGCGGTGATCGACGCGATCTACGCGGTGTACGGAGTGCACGTGCCGGGCGCGGCGCTCGAGCCATTGCGCGCGGCGGCAGCCGAATGGACGGATCGCCCGGCCCCGTTCCGGTTGCTATCTCCCACGGCGTGATCACGGCCTACCACGATCCGGGCTTCGCGGCGCCGCTCGGTGACCACGTGATGCCGATGCGGAAGTTCCAGCTGGTAGCCGACGCGCTCGCGGGCCGCGCCGGTATCCGCGTCGAGGCGCCGTCGCCGGTCGCGACCGCTGACTTGCTTCGCGTCCACAGTTCCGCGTATGTCGAGGCGGTCCGTAGCGGCGAGCCGCGAGCGCTCGCCGAATCGCAGAAGTTCCCGTGGTCGCCCGCACTCTGGCCCTCGGTCCTGCTGACGAACGGCGCTGCGGTGGCCGCCGCGGCGCGCGCGCTCGACGATGGCGTCGCCGCGGCGCTCGCCAGCGGCTTCCACCACTCGCATGCAGACCACGGCGAAGGATTCTGCACTTTCAACGGACTCGTCGTGGCGGCCGAAGCGCTGCGGGCGGCGGGCCGCGTCGATCGTGTCGCGGTGCTCGACCTCGACCTGCACTACGGCAACGGCACCGCGTCGCTGTGCGCCACGCGGCCGTGGCTCGCCAGCTGCTCGATCTACGGCAACGACTACTGGCAGAACACCCCGTACCGCGACGTCGAGACCGTGCGGCACGCCGACGGTCCGAACCACGTTTCGCTCGCGCTGCCGAACGGCAGCGGTCGGGCGATCCTGCTCGCGGCGCTCGAGCGCGGCACGGCGCGCCTTCTCGCGATCGCCCGACCGGACCTCGTGCTCTACCAGGCGGGAGCCGACCCGTACCGCGAGGATCCCTACTCGCCGCTCGACCTCGACCACGACGATCTCCGCGAGCGCGACCGCTTCGTATTCGCCTGGGCGCGGAGGGAAGGGCTGCCGCTCGCCTGGGTGCTCGCGGGCGGCTACACGCCCGACGTCTCGAAAGTAGTGGACGTGCACGTGGGGACCTTCGATGCGGCGCAGAGCGTATACCGCTAGGCGCCGCACCGGCGTGGAATCGCGACGATGAAACTCGTCACGCGGCTGCTCGGCGTCTGGACGGGATTCGTGATGCTCTTCTTCTACCTCCCGATCGCCGTGCTCGTGCTGTTCTCCTTCAACCAGTCGAAGCTCAACATCGTCTGGACCGGCTTCACGCTCGACTGGTACAGCTCGCTCTGGCGCGACACCGCGCTGATCCGCGCGCTGCAGAACAGCCTGATCGTCGCGGTCTTCACCACGCTGATCTCTCTCGTGCTCGGGACCGCCGGGGCCTGGCTGCTGTATCGCTATCGCTACCGGGCGGCCTCCGTGCTCGAGACGCTCGCGTTCCTTCCGATGATCGTCCCGGAAGTGATCCTCGGTGTGAGCCTGTTGATCCTGTTCGTGACGATCGGGCTCCGGCTCGGCTACACGACGATCGTGATCTCGCACGTGACCTTCTGCTTCCCGTTCGTGATGGCATCCGTCCAGGCCCGCCTCGCCGGACTCGATCCCGCGCTCGAGGAAGCGGCGCTCGATCTCGGCGCGACGCCGCTGCAGGCCTTCACGAAGGTGCTGGTGCCCTACCTGATGCCCGCGATCGTCTCGGGCGGGCTGATGTCGTTCACGCTCTCGCTCGACGAGCTGATCGTCACCTACTTCACGGCCAGCGCGGGCACGCGGACGCTGCCGCTCGAGATCTTCGGGCGCGTGAAGAAGGGCCTCGACCCGTCGCTCAATGCGATCTCGACGGTGTTCATCGTGTTTACCGTGATCGCGCTGCTCATCACGGAAGTGGTACGGCGGCGCAACCCGTGACATCGGGAGGAGAAATCATGCTTCGCTCGGCAACTCGAATGCTCGTGACGCTCGCCGTGGCCTGCCGTCTCGTGGCGCCGGCCGCCGCAATCGCCGCCGAGGAGCTCAATCTGTTCGCCTGGTCGGAGTACGTGCCGCAGTCCGTGCTCGACGGCTTCACCAAGGAAACGGGGATCCAGGTCAATTACGAGAGCTACGCGTCCAACGAGGAGATGCTCGCGAAGTTGATGTCGGGCGCGTCGAGCTACGACCTGATCCAGCCCTCCGAGTACGTGATCGAGGCGCTCGTGAAGGAGAAGCAGCTGATCCCGCTCGACCACGCCAAGCTCCCCAACCTGAAGAACATCGGGAAGGAGTACTGGGACCAGCCGCACGATCCCGAACTCCGCTACAGCGTGCCCTACATGCAGGGGACGGTGGGTATCGTCGTCAACACCGCGAAGGTGAAGGAGCCGGTGACCGGCTACGCGGACCTGTTTCAGCCCAAGTACAAGGACCGCATCGTGATCCTAGACGACTCGCTCGAGATCGTGACGTGGGGGCTGGCCACGCAGGGCATCGGGCCCGACGGCGTCACCAGGGAAAGCATCGAGAAGGTGCGCCCGATCCTCACGACGTGGCTGCCGCTCGTGAAGGTCTACGACTCG
>JAGSPS010000054.1 GCA_018262315.1 Deltaproteobacteria bacterium
GACGGATCCGCTGGTCCCGATGCTCGCGACGCGCGTGCAGGTGGACGAGGCGGCGGTCGCCGCGCCGGCTTCCGAGTCTGCCGCCGGCACGGCACGCGTCGAATCGGCTGGCAAGGACGGCGGCCTGCCCAACCGCACCGCGCAAGTGCAATCGGCCGACTACGATGCGGCGCAGCGGACGGCCGAACGCCTGCCGAAGACCGCGACACCGCTCCTGCTGATCGCCTTGCTGGGCGCGGGCTTCCTCGCGAGCGGCCTCGTCCTCAGGATGCGGCGGCGCCGCTAGTCGCTCTTGCCGACGCGTACCGCGTGCACGATGAAGCGCTTCGGCGCAGGCCCGAGCGCGAAGAACGGAAAACAGGTGACGAGCGTGAGCGTCGGTTCCGGCGTGGGATCGAGTACCTGCACGTCTTCGGGGGATACGACGGAGAGGGCGCGAACTTCGTAGTCGTACGCCGCGCCCGGAGTCTCGAGCCGGATGCGGTCGCCCGGGGCGATGTTGCGGAGTCCGCGAAAGAATCCATCGCGGTGACCCGAGATCCCGAGGTTCGTTTCGATTCGGGTGCCCGCGACGCGTCCGACGCCGCGGTTGAGCGTGATCGCATCGGTGCCTTCGAGCAGCGCGACGGCGAGCCCGATGGAAGCGATCGAAAGCACGCCGAGAGGCGCACCGGAGCCCGTCCTCCGGCTCGCCTGCCACGCGACCCGCCGCGCCTCGGACCATTCGGTCGTGTCGGGAGCCATCGCTTGCGGCGGGCGCACGGCGAAACGAGCCGCGAGATCCTCCCGCGCGCCCTGTTCGCCGATGGCGGAGTCGATGCGCAGCGCCGCCGCGAAGGCCAGCGCGCAGATCCCCATCGCGATCAGGAAGCGCTCGATTGCGATCTGCATGGGTGGATCCCGGGAAGATTCTCGCTCTCGTCCCGACGACTAGACTTGCAGGGGAAGGGTCTTGGCCGCGCGGTTCTTCGCGATCTCGACCTTCGCGGGCTTGGCCTTCGTCGCTCCGGCCTTCTCGCGCACAGCCGCGTGTCGCAGCTCGGTGGCGAGTGCGAGGCGGTAGGCCCGCTCTGCGAGCGGACGATCGGAAGGCTCGGTGAGGGAGCCGAACAACTCCGTCAGTACTTCTTGGACGGCGGCTTTTGCCTCGCGTCGCGCGAAGATCGTGAAGTACCAGGAAGTGCGCGCGAAATAGCGGTCGTACAGGAGATCGAAAGCCTGCTGGTCGCCGGCCCCGGCGCGGCGCGCCAGCTCGGTCTCATCGCCGAGTCCCGCGGTCACCGTCGGGCATTCCGTCGCGTCGTCGTCATCGAACTGGGTCATGGTCGTCCGTTACCCCCGGCGCGACACAGTTCAAGAATCGTGCCTTGGCGCAGACAGTGGGAGGCGCCTCTGCGCAGGCGCGGGGCACGAACGACGGGATTTTTTGTACAGATGACCATCCTCCACGGACACACTTTGAACGGAGTCGCCCCGGGCCCGGCTGTCGCGAACGCCGAGAGCGCGTCGAGTTGGCATGGAACGTGCTCCCTGGAACGATCGAACCCCGGCCCGGAGAATTCCCTCTGTCCGCGTATTCCAATAGGAGAAGCGTGTGACGACCGCAGCGTTCCTGAGCGACCTGACGCGGGTCCGCGGTCGGACGCGTCAGCATTCGACCCAAGGTGCCTCGGCCGCGGGCGGCGCCGAGCGTCACGCCACGGTCCTCCGGCTTCTGAACGACATCCTCGCGAGCGAGCTGATCTGGTTGATGCGTTACCGCCGTCGATACTTGCTGTCGGGCGGGAAGTCGATGATCGCCGACGGAGGTGCCGGCGAGGAGCCGACTCCTGCCGATCGGCTCGCGCGGCGAATCGTCGAACTCGGCGGCGAACCCGATCTCGATCCGGACCAGCTGCTCTCGCGGAACCCCGCCGACTACGCGTCTCGCGGATCAGTGGACGAAAGGATCCGCGAGGACTTGCGGGCGGAACGCATCGTGATCGAAAGCTACACAGAGGTCATCCGCTATCTGGGCGCTGCGGACCCGCCGACGCGGGAGATGCTGGAAACGAATCTCAGGAGGGAGAGAGCGCGCGTGGCGCACCTTTCCCAGATCCTTCGCGACCTCGATACCGAAGCACTCGACGAAGTCGGATGACGGGTGAGACGCCGGTGGCGCGTCCCCGCGGATCCGACCGGCCAGCTGTTAGAGTCCGCTCGTTCCTTACTTCCTTCCTTCCGGACGCCCGAGCCTCATGATCCTGACGACTCGCATCGCTTCGACGCTTCGCCGCTATGCGGTTCCTCCCGCGGCGGTGGCGGCGGTCTTCGCACTCACGCTCCCGCTTCGGGCCGATGCTCCCTACGTCGCCTATCCCTTGTTGCTCGCGGTCATCGCAGGGTGTGCGTTCGACGGCGGTTTGCGTGCCGGCCTGCTCGCGACCGCATCATCGTTGCTCGTCATCGGGTATTTCCCTGCCGAGCCGCTGGGCCAGATGCGCTTCGCGGATCCGACCATGCTGACCTTCGCCTTCTCGAGCTTGGTCCTCTCGCTCCTGCTCCGCGCGCGCATGCGCACCGAAATCGAGTGCAACGAGCTGCACGCTGCCGTCGCGACCGAGCGCGAGCGCCTCGAGACGATTCTCGACTCGGCGCACATCGGCATCGGCTTCGTCGATTCGAAATTGCGCTACCTCCAGGTCAACGAGGCGCTTGCCGACATCAACGGGATCCCTGTGCGCGAGCACCTCGGCCGGCCGGTCCACGACGTGGCTCCTTGGCTCCCCAAGGGCGTACTCACCACCCTGCGCGGTGTGCTCGAAGGCGAACCGGCGATCGGGCACGAGCTCGCCATTGGAGCTCCTCACTTCGGGGCCGAAGTTCGCCACTTCGCAGGGTCTTTCCTCCCGCTCCGCGGGCCGGATGGTGACATCGTCGGTGTCGGCTTGACGGTGAACGACGTGACCTTGCTCAAGCGGAACGAGGCCGAGCAAGCGCAGCTTCGCGCCAAAGCCGAGCAAGCGCAGCGCGTGGCTGACGAAGCCAATCGCATGAAGGACGAGTTCCTGATCACTCTCTCGCACGAGCTGCGCTCACCGCTCCAGGGCATTCTGGGTTGGGGTCGTCTGTTGCGCGGCGGTCAGCTCCAAGCGAAACAGGCCGATCAGGCATTCGAGACGATCGAGCGCATCGTGCGACAACAGGCCGAGCTCTTGAACGGGCTCTTCGACGTCTCGCGGATCATGGCCGGAAAGCTGGCGATCGCGCGCAGCTCCCTCGACCTGTCCGAGCTGACGCGGCAGGCGTTCGAAGACAAGCAGTTCTCCGCCAGGAGGCACGGCATCACAATGGCTTGCGACGCCGCAAGCGTGGTCCCCGTATTCGGCGATCGGGAACGCATCCACCAGATCCTCGGGAACCTGCTGGCGAACGCGATCAAGTTCACGCCCAGCGGCGGTCGCGTGGAGCTGCGTTGCGTTGCCGAAGGGCGCGAGGGCGTGATCACCGTGCGCGATACGGGCGAGGGCGTCCCGCCCGAGTTCCTCCAGCACATCTTCAAGCGCTTCTCCCAGGCCGATCGCTCGCGCGGGAGACGTCACCGCGGCCTCGGGCTCGGCCTTTCGATCGTGCACCACCTGGTCGAGCTACACGGGGGACGCGTTACAGCGGAGAGTCCGGGGCCGGGAGGCGGCACGACGATGACGGTGCGGCTGCCGCTTTCGAGCGCGCTCGCCGAACCGGCTTCCCCTGCGCCGAGGACCGCGGTCGCGCCCGTTCGGCTTTCCGGCATTCGTGTCCTGCTCGTCGAAGACGACGTCCACGTGCGCGAGAGCACCGCGGTCTTGCTCGAACTGCGCGCCGCGCAGGTCACGACCGCCGCTTCGGCGAGCGCGGGCATCGATGCGTTCCTGCGCTCGAAGCCGGACATCGTCGTCTCCGACCTCGGACTGCCCGGCGATGACGGGTACTCGTTCCTGCAACAGATCCGCGCACTCGACACGGGTGGCGACGTCCCCGTGATCGCCTTCTCGGGATATGGAAGCGCGCCCGAGCGCGCCCGGTGTCTCGACGCGGGTTTCGCCGCCCACCTCACCAAGCCGGTGGATCCCGAGATCCTGATACGAACCGTCGCGGCGGTGGTCTCGCGCGATCCGGGGATCGCATGACCCCCAGGGCCGCGCCCGAGACACTCACTGGTTTCGCTCGCGAGCTGCCCAGCTGCTTCGGGGTCTTCGTGCGCCGGTGCTTCGCGTCGATCGGACGCGGTCAGCGGCCGGCGATCACGCTCGAGCAGCGCGTCGTCGAGCGAACCCAGGAGCTGCAAGATCTGAACGACGAGCTCGAGGCCTTTTCCTACTCGGTATCGCACGATCTCCGCGCTCCGCTGCGCCACATCGATGGCTTCGGCGAGCTGCTCATCCAACGTCTCGGCACCGGCGATGCGTTGGTCACCCACTACCTCGATCGAATCGTGGACCAGACGCACCGTGCGGAAGCGCTGATCGACAACCTGCTCGCGTTCTCGCGCATGGGCCGGGCCCCCCTCGAGCGACACGACGTCGATGTGCAGACGATGGTGGAGGAGGTGGTGGCCGACCTCACGAGCGAGCAGCCCGCGCGCGACGTGCAGTGGACAATCGAGCGCCTCCCACACGTGGACGCGGACCCGGCGATGCTTCGCGTCGTGTGGAGAAACCTGCTCGATAACGCACTCAAGTACACCCAATCGCGAGCGGTGGCGGAGGTACAGGTCGGGACTTCGCGTCGCGAGGGCCAGACTTCCTTCTTCGTGCGCGACAACGGCGTGGGCTTCGATGTGCGCTTCACGGCGAAGCTCTTCGGGGTGTTCCAGCGACTCCATCATGCGGAGGAGTTCGCGGGTAGCGGAATCGGTCTCGCGACGGTGCGGCGCATCGTGGCTCGCCACGCCGGACGCACAGGGGGAGAGGGAGCGATCGACCGCGGTGCGACGTTCTGGTTCTCGCTCCCGGATCCCAGGGGAGGACTCGCATGTCCAAGTCCCGCGTGAGCCCCGAATCGCGCGCGATCCGGATCGTTCTGGTCGAAGACGACGCGGACGATGCGGAGCTCGTGCGGGCCCGCTTGGCGGAGGCGGGATTGCGCATCGATCTCGAACGCGTCGAGTCGCGTCCGACGTTCCGCGCGGCGCTCGTCCGCGGCGGCGTGGACCTCGTCATCGCGGACTATTCGCTCCCGCGCATCGACGGCGTGGCCGTTCTGGAACTCGCGCGCGAACTCAGCCCCGGCATTCCCGTGGTGCTGATCTCCGGCGTGATGGGCGAGGACCTCGCGGTCGAGACGCTGAAGCTCGGCGCCACCGACTACGTGCTGAAGCAACGGCTCGACCGGCTCGTGCCCGTGGTGCTGCGCGCGCTGCGCGAGAGCGAAGCGCGCCGCCGCACGCTCGTGGAAGTGCGCGAAGCGAGCCGAGAGGTTCGCGACTGCGCGACCGCGCTGGAGTCCGACCAGGCCGAGCCGCTGAGGAGCGTCTCGCTCCGGGCGCTCACGATGCTCCACGGCGCGATCGAGCAGTTGGAACTCCTGCTCGCCAAAGCGCTGGGCGAGCGACCGCGAGCCTGATCCGGGACCCGCAGAGCCGCAGACCACCCGACCTTCACTCCGAGTTGATCCTGGGATGGCGAGCGCACCGAAGCGGCGATGGATCACTGGGGATATGATTCTGATCGGCGTCATACATCACGGGTAGAGGAGGGGAAAATGCTCGAAACCATCGCGATCATCTTGATCATCCTGTGGCTGGCTGGTCTGGTTACCTCGTACACAATGGGCGGCTTGATCCACATCCTCCTGGTCATTGCGGTCGTCGTGATCCTGGTGCGTGTCATCCAGGGTCGAAGGCCGTTGGGATGATCAGCAGATGCTCTCGCCCCGCGCTGCCTCGCACGGAGCGGATTTCTCTGCCAAGGGAGGCGACGCGATGAGCGCAGTCAAGATCGTCGGAATCGCGCTGATCGCGGCCGGAATCCTGGGGCTGGTGTACGGTGGCTTCAGCTACACCACGGAAACCCACGAGGCCAAGATCGGCCCGCTCGAGCTGTCGGTGAAGGACAAGGAGACGGTCAGCGTGCCGATCTGGGCTGGCGTGGGCGCGATCGTGGTCGGCGGGCTCCTGCTGGTGGTGCCCGGGAAGCGTTAGCTGCCGCTGCCTTCGTCGCTCGTGGCGTCAGCCGTCGCGATCCGCTCGCGCTCGCGGACGGGCGAGCGCCATGGCGCGACCGATCGATTGCGTGTCATGCTGCGATGACCGTGGACTCGGCCAACTCGGAGTGGGAGCGGATCGAGCCGCAGGCGATCACGCTGAATGGCGATCGGGTCGTCTATCGAGCGGCGGGCAAGGGGCCCGTGCTGCTGCTCGTGCACGGCCTCGCCGGCAGCGCGAGGACGTGGCGGCACGTCATGGCGCCGCTGGCACAGCACTTCACGGTGATTGCCCCCGATCTGCTCGGGCAGGGACAATCCGATAAGCCCCGCGGCGACTACTCACTCGGCGCCCACGCCGACATGCTTCGCGACCTGCTGGACGCGCTCGGGCACGAGCGGGCCACGTTCGTCGGCCAGTCGCTCGGGGGCGGTGTGGCCATGCAGCTGGCCTATCAGTTCCCGGAACGCTGTGAGCGCCTGGTGCTCGTGAACAGCGGCGGTCTCGGGCGAGAGGTGAGCGTGATCCTGCGGCTGCTCAGCCTGCCCGGAACCGAATACGTCTTCCCGCTCGTCTGCACGCCACGCCTCCGCGATGCGGCAAGCCGGATCGCCCCATGGCTCGGCCGCGCAGGCATTCGTTCTACACCAGCCCGTGAAGAGATGTGGCACAGTTACGCGTCGCTGACGGACGCCAAGAGCCGCCGTGCGTTCTTTCGCAGCCTGCACGACGTGATCGATTGGGGCGGCCAAGCGGTGAGCGCCCTCGGTCGACTGCACCACGCAGCGCAGATACCGACCTTGATCATCTGGGGCGCTCGCGATCCGTTCATTCCGGTGAGCCACGCGCGCGCGGCTCACGAAGCCATCCCGGGCAGCCGCCTCGTGATCTTCGAGGGGGTGGGCC
Organism: Deltaproteobacteria bacterium; assembly: GCA_018262315.1. GTDB lineage: Bacteria > Myxococcota_A > UBA9160 > UBA9160 > PR03 > PR03. The sequence goes on from JAGSPS010000054.1 coordinate 7,070, forward strand.
ACTATCCACACTGTGAGGCGCCGGAGCGGTTCGTCGAAACGATCGCGGACTTCATCGCCTCCACCGAGCCCGCGCGGTTGCCGATACGCTCATCGCCGCGGCGCGTCTGAAGAACTTGCCGTACTCCCCGCTGGAGGAGGCGAGCTTCTCGACCTGCTCGGCGCCCGAAGCGCCGACCAACCCGGAAGCGCTCGCGAGAACCTGGTTCTGCGCGTCGCCTCCGGGCAAGATTCAAAGTCGAAGCGCCGCAGCTTCTGGAAGTATCGGCGCTCTGCGAAGCGATAAGGCGATCAGCCCTTGACCGCAGACTTCACTTTGTCCACGACCTTCTCGGTCGTCTTCTTGACGTTGTCGGCGATCTCCTTCGCCTTCTCCTTGATGTCGCCGGCTGCATGCTGGACCTTGCCCTCGCGCTCGAGGCGCTTGTCGCCCACCAGCACGCCTGCGGTTTCCTTCGCCCGTCCCTTGGCCTGATCGATTTTCCCACCCATGCTTCTAGCCTCCGAGCGCAACGTCGCGCTCTGTTACATGCGATTCTCAGCAAACATCATGCCCACGTGAGACCCGAGCAGTCGATGTGACATGTGAGCATTTTTCGTGGTGCAGCTCCCCGGAAGATGACTGCTCCCTCTGGTCTCACACCTGTGTCACACCTGTGCCAGCGGAGCACAGCGATGCGAGCGCCGGCTATTCGACGGGTGCAGCATCGGCCCGTGCGGCACGAGGAGAGCGTGTCCGCTGGGCGACCACTTCCGAACGATTCCGGCGCGCGAGCGCAGCTTCAGAGTCTCCCGGTCAGCACCAGGATGAGCAGAATGAGCACCACGACACCGAGCAACCCGCTCGGGCCATAGCCCCAGCTCTGGCTGTGCGGCCAGGTCGGCAGCACGCCGACGAGCATCAAGATCAACACAATCAACAAGATCGTTCCCAAGCCCATGAGTTCCTCCGTGATCGGTGTACTCACCGAGACTGCACTAAACGTGCCGTGTAGGGCGGCACCAATCGTCGAAGAGCGTTGAAGGGCGCGTTCTGGGGCGCGTCGCGTCTCATCACGGCGCCGCCCTTCGCTTCCTTTCCCAGCCGTCGGTGCCCACGGCACGGCCGCGATCGGCCTTGCCGTCACTGATGTTCTCGCCCGCGTGGAGCTCTTGCTTGTCGTTTGTACATCTCGGAACTGCGCCGATCGTTGTGGCCGCACTGTGGCCTTGGATCAGCGCGCGCGCCGCGGAAACGGCTTCTGCTAGCAGAGCAGGATCAGCAGGATGATGCCGGGGATGATCGCGAGGAGGAAACCGAGCACGATCGCGATGATTTCCCCGCTTCTCGGCGTCGCGCAGCGACGAAGAAGCCCAGCCGAGTTTCGCGACGACAGAGCGTGCGCGCTCCACAGGAGCGACGGCCATCTCCTGTGCGGCCGCGAGGCGGGGCGCCGCCGCGATCCGGTCGCGCAGCGCGGTCAGTCCTGCAATCGGTGCGCAGCCGCACCGGGCGGCTACTGGCTGGTGCGCGCGGGTGCGTTCGCGAGCAGCAGCGAAACTGCGATGAGGAATGGGGAGATCCCGCGCATGTCCATGGCTGTCCTCGTGTCAGCGACTCGCACGTCGCAGCATCGGAGTGTTCACCGCCGCGTTGCTCCAGTTCGCCTGGGCGAACTCCCAATTCGTCAGATGATCGAAGAAGGCTTCGAGGTAGCGCGCCCGCTCGTTGTGATAGTCGAGGTAGTAGGCGTGTTCCCAGAGGTCGGCGCAAAGGAGCGCGTTCTCGCCGTAGCGAAGCGGGAGATCGGCGTCGGGCGTCGTCGTGATCCGCAGGCCGTCGCGGTGCGACACGAGCCAGAGCCAGCCCGATCCGAAGTGGCCGGCGCCGGCTTCGAGGAACTCGTCCCGCAATCGCTCGAAACTTCCGAAATTGCCGACGATCGCTTCGTTCAGCGCGCCTTCAGGCGCACCGCCGCCGTCGGGATGCATCGATCGCCAGTAGAAGTCGTGGTTCCAGATCTGCGCCGCGTTGTTGAAGATCGCGCCTTCAGAGCTGCGAATCATCGACTCGAGACTCTCCGTCGCTTCGGGTTTGCCCGTGACCAGCTCGTTCAGCTTCTTCACGTAACCGGCGTGATGCTTCTCGTAATGGAGAGCGACGGTTTTCCGGCCGACGTGCGGTTCGAGCGCGCGCTGGCCGTAGGGGAGAGGTTTGAGCGCGAAGTGTTCCATGGCGAGAACAGAGAGCAACTCGCGTGCCACACGCAGGGTGCCTGCTCCGCGAGCGAGGGTCTACGCGAGCCACGAGATTTGTAACTCCTTCCCTCGGCTTGTAGCAATCGCCGCCGCATCGGCGAGCGGCGATCGTTCGCGACACCACCGGCTGGCACGAGACGTGCTGTAGCCAAGTCCGGAGGTCGCAAACCATGATTGGCACCGTTCTAATGGTTCTTCTGATATTGATGCTGCTGGGAGCACTTCCGACCTGGCCGCACAGCAAGAGCTGGGGCTACGCGCCGAGCGGCACCTTGGGCACCGTCCTCGTGATCGTGTTCATTCTCGTGCTGGTCGGGCGGATCTGACGCTTTCCGGGGCCGGTGCGCGTCGTGCAGAGCAATCAGTCAACGGACTCTCGCGCCTACGCGCCGATTGCCGCTTCGCTCAGCGCCACGCTCGGGCGCGCGATCGATCTCGCACGGCAAGTGGCGACCGACGAAGTTCGACTGCTGCAGATCGAGTCGCACGAGCGCCTCGACGACGCGATGCGCCGCGGGGCGTGGATCGGCTTTGGCGCTCTCTGCCTCGCCGTCGCGTGGGTCGGCGCGTGGGCCGCAGCCGTCGTCGCGCTCGAAGGTCGCTTCTCGCTGGAGGCGCGCCTCGCGACGCTCGCGATCTCGCAATGCCTGCTCGGAGCGGCGCTGCTCGCCCGCGGACTGCGCCGCCGGGCGGACGCGCGGTGAGCGCCGCGTTGTCGCGCGACGTATTGGAGGCGCGCATCGTGCGCGAGCGCGCAGCGCTCAGCGAGGCGCTGGCCGAGCTGCACGATCAGGCGCGCGCGCAACTCGATCTGCGACGTCGCGTGCGAGAGCGTCCTTCGGCCTGGTTGGCCGGAGCGCTTGTGATCGGCTTGATATTGGGGGCGCGGCGATGAAGCGCACTGCCCCGGGGAGACGATGATGCGAGAAGCAAGCGAACGAGTCGAGCAGAGCACGCCGATTCTGGAACGGCCCGAAGTGAAGGAGCAGGTGGAGCGCGTGCGCACGCAGCTGGAGGAACTCGACGCACAGGTGCGACGCGTGGTGCAGGACCGACCGCTCGTCGCAGTGGGAGCCGCTCTCGTGTTCGGCTACGCGCTCGGCCGTCTGCTGGCGCGGCGCTAGGGCGCAAGATGGATCCCCAACGCATCGCAGAAGAGCTGCGCTTGCAGCTCCGGGAACGCCCGTACTGGACGATTGCCGGGATCGTCGGCGTCGGCTGGATCCTCGGCCGGAGCTTGCCGCTGCGCGCCGCTCTTGCGGTAGGGAGCATCGGAGCGCGCATGGTCATGGCAGCCGCGCTCGAGGACGTGATGAGCGATCGCGTGCGGCCGCAGGCTGCGCGCACGGAGGAAGCGACATGACCGTGCGATCCCTGGCGACGAACACTTGGACGGCTGGCGAGGCGATCGCCGCTTTCGGCCTCGGCCTCGCGGTCGGAGTCGCGGTCGGACTGCTCCTCCAGGTGGGTCCCTCCTCAGCCGAGCAGGCTCTCTCGACCTCCGGCGAGGCTCCGGGGCAGTACACGTAGGGGGGCCCCCGGCATGCCCCTTGCTCTCAAACTCACCCGCGTCCGCATGACGGTCCTGGGATCCGCGCAGGAGCTGATTCCGGTAGAGTGGACGTGGAAAATTGCAGAATCTACAATTACCGGGCATGTCTGGAAAAGACAGTGGCGTGGGGCTGGGCCCCGTTGCACTTCTCGTCATTCTCGTTTTCGGCGCGTCGCTGAGCCTGGTGCTGTGGAAGAGCATCAGTCGCCAACGGGATGCCGACACCGAACAGGAGACCCAGTGGTGCGCGAGCGCGTTCCACAGGGTGCTCGAGTCGGAGTTCGAGCGACTCGACTCCTTGCTCCGCCGCCGCGCCCAGCTCTGGGCGACCGACGCATTCTCGAACGATCTCGCCGCCTGGCGCGGTTCGGTGGACATCATGCTCACCGAGAACCCGGCCTTGCTCGCCGTGCTGCGCGCCGATCCGAGCGAGGAGATCGCGGGTTCGGCGAACGGCGAGCAGATCCTCCGCGAAGTCCTCCCCAAAGTGCGCCGCCGGCAGCAGGTGGACCCCGACGGCGAGTTCATCGTCGGGCCGTTGCTCGCGGCAACTGGTCGCAAGGTGTTCGGGATCCAGGTGCGCGCGTCGGGCGACGGAAAGGACGCGCGCACCCTCTTCGCACTCTTCGACGCCCAGCGTGTCGTCGAGGACGTCGTCGACCAGCGCGCGCTCGGCTTCGCGATCGCCGTCAGCGCGAACGGTCACGAGGTGTACCGGCGCGACTCCCCGAACGGTTTCGTGAAGGCTTCGCTCCGCAAGACCGAAGCGATCGCGTTTCCGAACGGCAAGCCGTGGCTGCTCGAGGTCGCACCGGCTGGCAACGCGGCGTGGGCCTCGCGGACGCAAGGGCCGGCGATCGCGCTCGTGGTTGGAGTCCTCGTATCGGGATTGCTGGCGGCGGCGGTCCACTTCGGAATGCTCTCCTGGCGCCGCGAGCGCATGCTCCGACGCGTCAACACGGAGCTCGAACGACAGGTCGTCGACACGCACCGCGGCCAGGCCGAACTCCGCGAATTCTCCGAAGCGCTCGAGAGACGCGTGGCGGACCGAACCGCCGAACTGAACGAGACGATCGTCGAACTCGAGACCTTCAACTACTCCGTGTCGCACGACCTTCGTGGCCCGCTCGGCGCCGTCATCAACTTCGCCGCCATCCTCCAGGAGGACTCCGGCGACCGGCTCGACGCCACGGGCAAGGATCAGCTTCAGCGCATCATCGGCTCTGCGTCGTCCGCCGTGTCGATGATGGACGCCCTGCTCACCTACTCGCGCAGCGGTCGCACGGAGCTTCGGACGACGCACGTCGACATGAATCGAGTGGTGCAGGAAGTCTGCGACGACCTGGCAGTCAATCTCCCGCAGCTGCGGTGCGCGGTGAAGGTGGGCGACCTCCCGAACGCGTTCGCCGACGAGAACATGATGCATTTCATCTTCACCAACCTGATCAGCAATGCCTTCAAGTTCGCGCGCAAGGGCGAGTCCCCAGAAGTCGAGGTCGGGGGCAGCCCCGGTTCGAACGAGATCGTCTACTTCGTCCGCGATCAGGGCATCGGGTTCGACATGCGCTTCGTGGAGAAGCTGTTCAAGGTCTTCGAGCGCCTCCACGCATCCGACGACTACGAAGGCCACGGCGTCGGACTCGCGATCGTCGCCCGGATGGTGCGACGGCATGGCGGACGCGTCTGGGCGCAAGGGGCCGTCGGCAAGGGCGCCACGTTCTATTTCACGGTTGCTACGACGGGAGCGGACACGGATGGAAGGCTCGCGAATTGATGTCTTGATGGTCGAGGATGACGCAAACGACGTCGCAGTCGCGCTGCGCGCATTTCGGCGGCACTCGCTCGAAGATCGTGTGTGCGTGCTGCGCGACGGCGCCGAACTGGTGGACTACTTGCAGACCCACGATCTGCGAGTGCGGTCCCCCAAGGTGATCCTGCTCGATCTCAAGATGCCGCGACTCGATGGGCGCGGCGCGCTGCGCGAGCTGCGGAGCCGACCGGAGACCCGCAATATTCCCGTCGTGATGGTCAGCTCGTCGAACCTACAGAGCGACGTGCGCGATTGCTACGAGCTGGGTGCCAACTCGTTCGTGGTCAAGCAACTGGGCCCGTTGTCGCCTGGGACGTATCTGGTGGACACGGTCCGTTACTGGCTCGAACTGAACGAAGCGACCTCCTGAGGGAAATCGGAATGCGCACTCTCCAAGCCTTGATCATCGACGACGACACGAACTTCCGGATGAGTCTCGACCTGCTCGTGCAGCGCGAAGGATTCGTCACGCGCACCGCCGGCTCGCTGGCGGAGGCGCGTGCGAGCCTCGCGGCAGGCACGCCGGACGTATTCCTGGTCGATCTCACCCTGCCAGACGGCGACGGACTCGCCTGGCTGCGCAGCGAACCCGCCGCGAGCACAGCCGAGGTGATCGTGATCACCGGCAGCACCAGCGTGGATTCGGCCGTCGACGCGCTGCACGGCGGCGCGCTCGACTATCTCAGCAAGCCGGTCGACCGCGCGCGACTGCGCAGCGCGCTGGTGAACGTCACGCGCACGCGCGCGCTCAAGGAAGAAGTCGGCAGCCTGCGCAGCGAACTTCGCGACCTCGGCCGCTTCGGCCGCATGGTTGGTCGATCGAAGCCGATCCTCGAGGTCTACGACCTCGTGGCGCGCGTCGCGCCAACCGACGCGACGGTGCTCATCAGCGGCGAGAGTGGCACGGGCAAGGAACTCGTCGCCGAGACGCTGCACCAGTGCAGCGCGCGCAAGGGCGGGCTGCTGCTTCCGGTGAACTGCGGGGCGGTGTCGCCGAATCTGATCGAGAGCGAACTCTTCGGCCACGAACGCGGCAGCTTCACGGGCGCCGATCGCCAGCGAAAGGGCTACTTCGAGCGCGCGACCGGCGGCACGCTCTTCCTCGACGAAGTGACCGAGATGCCGTCCGAGCTGCAGGTGAAGCTGCTGCGCGTGATCGAGAGCGGAACCGTCGTGCGCGTCGGAGGCACCGAGCCGATCCGTGTGGACGTCCGCGTCGTGGCTGCCACCAATCGCGATCCCGCCGAAGCGGTCAAGGCGGGAAAGCTCCGTGAAGATCTGTACTACCGCTTGAACGTGTTTCCAATCGCGCTGCCTCCGCTGCGCAACCGGCCGGGCGACATCGATCTGCTCGCAGAGCACTTCCTCGCCCAGCTGAATCGCGAAGCCGGGACGTCGAAGGCCTGGAGTCGCTCCGCACTAGAGCGGCTGCGCAACAACGCCTGGACGGGAAACGTGCGCGAGCTTCGCAACGTGGTGCAGCGCGCCTACATCCTCGGTGACGAGGAGATTTCTGCCGAAGTGCTGCCGCTCTCCGACGAAGCGCCGCCGCCGGCGCCCGAGAACGGCCAGGTGCTCCAGATCCGCGTCGGCACCTCGATCGAGCGGGTCGAACAGCGGCTGATCCTCGCGACGCTCGAACTCACCGGGGGCGACAAGAAGAAAGCCGCCGAGATGTTGTGCATCAGCTTGAAGACGCTCTACAACCGCCTCAACGTCTACGACGCGGGCCGCGTCGCGCGCGCGGGCGAGCAAGCCGCGGGTTCCCGTCCCCATTCCAACTGACGGACGATTGCAGATTCTGCGCGCCAGCTCCTACAAGCACTGCTACGTGCACGCGTCTCACGAGCCCAACGCGCCATTACCCCTGGCATGTCTCTTGCAAACTCCTTCGAGGCAAAAGCCTCAGAGGAGATATCGATATGCAACGACGATTCCAAAGCATCGGACGAGCCGTATTCGCCGCGGCCTTGTCCTTCACTCTGGCGGGCGCAGCCGGCGCCGCGCAGCAACCCGACGCCTGGGTGACCACCAAGGTCAAGATGTCGCTTCTGACGACCGACGGTGTCTCGGCGACCGATGTTCACGTCGACACGATCGAAGGTCGTGTCACGCTGCATGGTTCGGTACCGACCGAGGGCGAGAAGGTGCGCGCGGAGCAGGTCGCCGCTCGCGTCGATGGCGTCAGCAAGGTGCGGAACCTGCTGCAGGTCGTCGCACCCAAGCAGGAGAAGAAGACGGACTCCAGCGACGCGCAGGTCGAGGAGCGCGTGAAGGCGGCGCTCGAGGCGGATCGCGCCCTCGCGGATTCGTCGATCACCGTCAAGTCGGTGAACGCGGGTGTCGTGCTGCTGTCGGGCAAGGCCCGGACACTGAGCGACGCCTATCGCGCGGTCGACGTAACGGCTTTCGTTCCTGGCGTCCGCCGCGTAGCGAGCGAGATGGAGAGCCCGGACACGCTGGGCGATGACGAACTCTGGCGGAGCGGCGCCTACGACGCGGCGGCCTACGAGAAGTCGGCGGCGCGCGACACCTGGATCACGACTGCGGCGAAGGTGCGGCTGATCGCGAACAGCGAGACGCCCGGCTTCGACATCAACGTCGATACCAACAACGGCATCGTGACGCTGTTCGGCGTGGTCGACTCGCCGAAAATGAAGCAGGCGGCGGAGGCCGAGGTCCGCAAGGTGGACGGCGTGAAGAACGTCGTGAACGACCTGCAGGTCGTCGCCGAGGCCAAGCAGGATCGCGTCGAGCACAAGGACGACCAGATCACCAAGGCGATCCAGACGCGATTCGACGCGAACGCCGGTCTCAAGGACTCCAAGATCGACGTCGCGGTGAGCAACGGCGTTGCGCGTCTCACGGGCACGGTGAACTCGCGCAGTGATCAGATCACGGCTCTCACCGTCGCGCGCTCGACGGCGGGTGTCGTGCGCGTGATCGACGACCTGCGGTTCGAGCAGCCGGCGGTGAGCGCTCGGTGACAGCGCTCCCAGCATCGGCGCTCGAGCCCCCGGCCCGGGAGGCATCAGCCTCCCGGGCCGTTCCCGTTCGTCGCGATCCGCATGCGAGCACGACTCGCAGTATCCGACGGCGCGTGCCGTGCAGATCGAATGCGAAGGCACTCTCTCCACCGCGGGGGGACTCCGATGGAACGCGGCTCGCGCGCTGATCTCGCTACGTTCGTGACGCTGCTGGTGGGGATCGCGGCGCTCTACTTCGGACGAGCGATCCTGATGCCGCTCGCGCTCGCGCTACTGGTGGCGTTCGCGACGGCACCCCTCGTCGGGATCCTCGAAAGGCGGCACTTCGGACGCGCGCCGGCCGTGATAGGAGTCTGCGTACTGATCGGTGGCCTGGCGATCGGAATCGGTTGGGTGGTCGGGCGCGAAGCGGGGAGTCTGGCCAACGACATCCCACAGTACCGGACGATCCTCCGCGAGAAGATCCACGAACTGCGCGGGCCGATCGGGTCGCTCTCGGGTGCCGCTGAGGAGATTGCGCGGCTCGGCGATGCGATCGAGCCAGGCAGGCGAGGAGTGCAGTCGCCGAAAGTCGAGGTCGTCGAGAAGCCGAGCGTGCTCGGTACCCTCGGCGAGCTACTCGCCCCGCTCGTCGGTCCCCTCGGCACGGCAGGTCTCGTTGCGGTGCTGGCGCTCTTCATGCTGCTCGAGCGCGAGGAACTCCGCGATCGGATGATCTGGCTGACGGGCGCGCGCGATCTGAGCCTCACGACTCGCGCACTCGACGACGCCGCGCAGCGCATGAGCCGCTACCTCGCGATGCAATCGCTGGTCTGCGCCATCCAGGGCATCGCGGTCGCGCTTGGATTGTTCGCGATCGGCGTACCCGGTGCCGCGCTGTGGGGTGCCCTCGCGGCGGTCCTGCGCTTCGTGCCCTACTTCGGCCCGTGGATCGCCGCAGCGCTGCCGATCACGTTGTCGCTCGTGGCGTTCCATGGCTGGACGCAGCCGCTGCTCACGATCTCCCTCTTCGTGGTGCTCGAACTCGCGACCAGCAACGTGCTCGAACCGTGGCTCTACGGCGCGAGCGCCGGACTGTCTCCCTTCGGTGTGATTTTCTCCGCAGTCTTCTGGGCGTGGCTCTGGGGAATCCCGGGATTGCTGCTCGCGACGCCGCTCACGGTCTGCCTGGTCGTCGCGGGTGGCTACGTGCGCGGACTGCAGATCTTCCCGGTGCTGCTGGGCAATCAGCCAGCGCTGCCCGCGGACGTGCGGCTCTACCAGCGGCTGGTCGCGCTCGATCTGGACGAGGCCGCGACCGTTCTCGACGACGCGAGCGCGGAAGCCAGCCTCGAGGAACTCTCCGATCGCGTCGTGCTGCCGGCGCTGCGCCGGCTTGCGGACGACGACCAACGCGACGCGCTGCCGGATGAGAAGACGGCCGAAGTGCGCGAGCGGCTCGAAGTGCTGTTGACGGATGTCGCGGACGCCGCCGGCGCTTCCGAGACGGTCGCCGCCGACGTTCGCGTGCTCTTCGTGCCGGCTCTCGACGACAACGATGCGCTGGCCGGACGATGGCTGGCGCGCGTTTGTGAAGCGAGCGGCGCGCAGGCCTCGTTCGCGTCGCCGGACTCACTCGCGAGCGAAGTCGTCGAGCGGGTCCAGGCCGATGCGCCCGATGCGATCTGCATCAGCGCGCTCACGCCGCGCGCCGCCGCGCACGCGCGCCTTCTGTACAAGCGCCTCGAGGCGGCGCTCGCCGACCGCGATGTGTTGGTCGGACTCTGGGCCGCTCCCATGCACGAACTCGGCGATCGCGCGCCCAACGCGACCGAGCGCAGCGTGCGCATCGCCAGCGCCCAAGAACTGATCGCCGCGCTGCGGAGTCTGCGGGTGCGAATGGGCGGCCGCGCCGCGTCGCGCTAGCGGCTGAACGAACTCGGCGACGCAGCGAGTCAGCGGACTTCGACGGCGCGGCAGGCACCAACGACCATCGGGCGACGCGATACGGCGTCGAGAGTGTCATCCCGGTCTCGTGGGAACGAGGCTTGCGTCGTTGTGGCGCTACGCCGGTGGCGACCGCGGGAGCGCGGCCCGTTCGGTCACGAGACCGACCAGGAACACGACGAGGAACACGAGGAACAGCACCTTCGCGACTGCGGCCGCCGTCGCCGACACGGCGCCGAAGCCGAGCACGCTCGCGACGAGCGCGACGATCAGGAACAGCAGCGACCAGGCCGCCGCCGTTGCCGACAAGGCACCAAAGCCGAACAGGCCCGCGACGAGCGCGACGAGCAGGAGCAGGAGCGGCCAGTACAGCATCTTGGGCCTCTCTTGGTAGCAATTTGCAGGGCGCGCGCCGGTGAAGCGAGCGCGCCAGAAGGTGCGAGCGACCGATGCGGCTGTGCGAAGTTCCGGGTTGGCGGTTGCGTTTGTAGAATCCGAAGCGAGCTCTGTGCCTTCGACGTGTCCTTCGGTCCGGCGGTCCACCTTGCCCCAAACAGGCTTCCGGTAAGCGGTGCGCGAACACGATGCTTCGTTCGGCGACTCCGGCAGCACGTGCGAGCGTCAGGACCCGAAGAGGCCCGTCTCGGGCAAGACCCGGCCGAGAAGCGAAGTAGGCCCGAGTTCCGCGGCCTGCCGATGACAAGTAGGGAAGCTAGTGCGGACCGGATTGCACCTCGATGACGCCCAGAACGTCGCGCCACTGCCGATCCGAGAGCCCACCGCCAAGCCGGTACCAGTCGAGTCTTCGGAGGATGAAATCTTCCGCACTCGAGCGGAAGCCGCGCGGTTCCGGCTCTTCGAGAGCCGTTGATTACCGGCGCACGCGAGTTCTTCGGTCGCGCGCACCGGCTCGGAGACGATCCGCAGCTTCTGCCACGGCTGGCGAGTGTCCGCTGCGGTCTGGGGCCCGAGGCTACTTCCCGAGAATCTTCGCGCCCGCCTTCTGGATCTCCTCGGCGTCGGGCGGGCGATCCACCTTCGGCACCGCGCGGCCGCGCTGCACCGCGGGGCGCGCGCCGACCGCGTCGAGCCAGCGCTTCAGGTGGTCGAGTCCATCCACCGAGACGCCGGCCCACTCGTGGATCGAAACCCACGGCCACGTCGCGATGTCGGCGATCGAGTAGTCGCCGGCCAGGTACTCGGCTTCGCCGAGGCGGCGGTCGAGCACTTCGTAGAGTCGCCGCGTTTCCTTCTGATAGCGCTCGATCGCGAACGGGATCTGGACCGGGGCATAGCGGAAGAACACATTGGCCTGGCCCTGCATCGGACCGACGCCACTCATCTGGAACATCAGCCATTGCACGACGCGCGAACGGCCCTTCGCATCCGCGGGAATCAGCTTGCCCGCCTTCTCGGCGAGGTAGAGCAGGATCGCGCCGGATTCGAAGACCGCGAAGTCGCCGGCGTCGCGATCGACGATCGCCGGGATGCGGCCGTTCGGGTTGATGCGCAGGAACGCCTCCTCCTTCTGCTCGAGCTGGTCGAGGCGCAGCGCCTTCACCTGGTACGGCATCGCCAGCTCTTCGAGCGCGATCGACGCCTTCCAGCCGTTCGGCGTCGCAGCGGTGTAGAGATCGATCATCGGGCAGGGTCCTCGTGGAGGGGGGCGAAGCGTCGCCCATCGGGTCCGATCTTGCGAGAGCGATCCTGCGAGAGCCCTGCCGTGAGGTTTCAGGGTCGCGGTCGCGCGCTACATCATCGCGAGCCCGGCGCCGGGCGGTGCCCAGGAGTGCGGCCGATGCATGGGATCGTGATGGCGGTGAGCCGCAGCGCGGCGCACACGATGCGCAAGCCGACTCGCGACCAGATCCGTCTCACGACCGGACTGGGTGTCGAAGGCGACGCGCACTGCGGCGCGACGGTCCAGCACCTGTCGCGGATCGCGCGCGACCCGGCGCAGGTCAACCTGCGACAGGTGCACGTGATCCACGCCGAGCTGCACGACGAACTTCGCGCCGCGGGTTTCGACGTGTCGCCCGGGCAACTGGGCGAGAACGTCACCACGCGCGGTGTCGACCTGCTCGGACTCCCGACCGGCGCGCGACTCCACCTCGGCGACAGCGCGGTGGTCGAAGTCACCGGCCTGCGCAATCCGTGCGTTCAGCTCGACGCAATCCAGCCGGGCCTGATGGCGGCCGTGCTGGGACGCGACCAGCGCGGCAAGCTGATCCGCAAAGCCGGCGTGATGGGCATCGTCGTCAGTGACGGCGAGATCCGCCCCGGCGACGCCGTCCGCGTCGAGTTGCCGCCGGAGCCGCACCGGCCGCTCGAACCCGTCTGAGACGCCGTCCTGCGTCGATAGGCGCTTCAGCCGGCTTCTTCGAGCTTGAATACCCGGCGCGCGTTGTCCGACAAGAATCGCTGCTTGGCTTCTTCGCCGAGCTCGAGCGACTCCATTCCTTCGAGGCAAGCCGATGCCGTGAGCATTGGATAGTTGGTGCCGAACATCACCTTCCCGGAGCCGCGCCCTCGCATGAACTCGACGAAGTCTGCCCCCAGAGCCAGGGCGCGATTCGAAGTCCGCGGAAGCCGAGTTCTCGCACGCAGCGGCGAAGTTCCCGCACGGCTTCCATCGGCCGGGTGAGATCGACGGACGCCACACCGAACAGGCGGTGTGGCTGCTGGCGCACGAACGACGCGACCTCGTCGTTGTCGATCAGCGCGCCCTGGGGACCCCACCAGGCAGCCACGAGCCCGACCTCGACGCCCGCCCGGTCCATCGTTTCGATTGTCAGGGAAAGCGGGACCTCGGGGATCGAATCCTGCCGCGTCCAGCGGCGCAGTGACTCGAAAAAGGGTTGCTCGAGGAAGCGCCGCGTGGGGTGCTGCATCCAGACGTCGACGATACGCATCGTTGAAACGCCCCCGCTCTCCCTGGCCGTCCATCCCTCACGCGAACCGCCTCAACTCCCGCCGCGCGATCACCATCTTGTGCACTTCGTCGGGCCCGTCGGCCAGCCGCAGCGCGCGCGAGTGGCGCCACATGGCGGCGACCGGGGTGTCGTCCGAGACGCCGAGCGCGCCCAGGCACTGGATCGCGCGGTCGAGGACGTTCATCAGCATGTTGGGCGCGACCACCTTGATCATCGAGATCTCCTGGCGCGCGGCCTTCTTGCCGTAGGTGTCCATCTTCCACGCGGCGTAGTGGGTGAGCAGGCGGGCCTGGTCGATCTCCATGCGCGAGGTGGCGATCCACTCCTGCACGAACTGCTTCTCGCCGAGCGTGGAACCAAACGCCCTTCGGGCGTTGGCGTGGCGGCACATGATCTCGAAGCCCCGTTCGGCCATGCCGATGGCGCGCATGCAGTGGTGGATGCGGCCCGGGCCGAGTCGCGCCTGGGCGATCAGGAAGCCGGCGCCGTCGGGGCCGAGCCGGTTGGCGGCCGGGACGCGACAGTTCTCGTAGTAGACCTCGCAGTGACCGCCGCCGCCGACGTGGCCCATCACCGAGACGGCGCGGGCGATGCGGAAGCCGGGCGTACCGGTGGGGACGATCACCATCGTCGCGCGCTCGTGCATCGGCGCGTTCGGATCCTTCACCGCCATCACGATTGCGAAGGCCGCGCCCATCGCGCCCGAGGTGAACCACTTGTGGCCGTCGATCACGTAGTCGTCGCCGTCGCGGCGCACCAGCGTGCGCAGGCCGGTCGGATCGGCGCCGGACGTTTCTGGTTCCGTCATCGAGAAGCACGAGCGGATCTCGCCTTCGAGCAGCGGCTCGAGCCAGCGCTTCTTCTGCTCCGGGGTGCCGAACTCGGCGAGGATCTCGGCGTTGCCGGTGTCGGGCGCCTGGCAGTTGAAGGCGCGCGCGGCCATCGGGCTGCGGCCCATCACTTCGCACAGCGGCGTGTAGTCGAGGTTGCTGAGACCGGGGCCGTGGTCGGGGTCGGGCAGGAAGAGATTCCAGAGTCCGATCTCCTTGGCCTTAGCGCGGATTCCCTTCATCACCGCCGGCTCCGCGTGCGGATCAGCCGACGCCTCGGCCTGCTCCTGGTAGAGGCGCTCGTTCGGGTAGATGTACTCGTCCATGAAGCGCTCGAGTTGGGACTGGATCGCCTTGCAGCGGTCGGAGGGTTCGAAGTCCATCGCGTCTTGCTCTCCTTTGGATTGCTCAGGGATTGATGCTGACCTTGATTGCGCCGCCGCGACGATCGCCCGCGACCTCGAAGCCGCGCGCGATCTGCTCGAGCGGGAAACGGTGGGTGACGAGCGCGGCGAGCGCGTCGCGTTCGGCTGCGATCACGTCGATCGCGTGGGCGAAGTCCGAACGGCCCGCGCCCGCTGCGCGCACGCCGTAGCAGTACGACCAGGCCATCGTGACTTCCTTCAGCATCAGCCCGAACGGATCGATCGGTGCGCCGCCGAGGAAGAGTCCGATGACCGAGATCGTGCCGCCCGGTCGCACCGCGGCGCTGGCGGCGCGCAGCGTATCGGCCTGCCCGCCGACCGTCTCGACGACCAGGTCGAACGGCGCTTCGCGCCCGATCGCCTCGAGTGCGAGCGGCTCGGCCTCGGCTTCGCCGAGCACGCGCGTCGCACCGAGTGCGCGCGCGCGCAGGGCTTGATGCGGATGCCGCGCGGTGATCCAGACCTCGGCGGCGCCGAGTCGCCGCGCGGCGGCGAGCGTGAGCAGACCGACGGAACCAGCGCCGAGCACGAGCACGCGCTGGCCCGCCGCGAGGTTGCCCCGCAGCAGCGCGTGCACGACGACCGCCATCGGCTCCGCGAGCGCGGCGAGCTGCGGGTCGAGATCGGCGGGTAGGCGGTGCACGCGGTCAGCGGGTACCACGATGTACTCGGCGAGCCCCCCCGGCAGGTGCACACCGTGCAAGCGCGCGCCGCGGCAGATCGAGTACTGGCCGCGCCGGCACGAAGCGCACGCGCCGCAGCCGCGCATCGGCTCGACGGCGACGCGCATCCCGCCGGCGACGCCCGCTACGCCGGGACCGAGCGCGTCGATGCGCCCCGCCGCTTCGTGCCCCGGCGTGATGCCGGGCGCAAAGAAGCCGCTGCCGAAGAGGTGGAGGTCGCTGCCGCAGATGCCGCACGCCTCGACGGCGACGCGTACCTCGCCGGGCCCCGGTTCGGGGATCGGCACGCGCGCGATCTCGATTTCGCCGCGTCCGCGCACGCAAGCAGCACGCATTTCGGGGGGCATCGCGGCCGGGAGACTACCAGCTGAGAATGCTTCTGCTGCTCGCTCAACGCGCCCGGCGAACAGACCGAAGAACAGGCGTGCTTTACGAGCTGGGTCTCGTCCTCACGATCGCGATCTGCGGCTGGATTGCCTTCGACCTGTTTCAACTACCTCGGCATCTGCGTGCTGCCGCTCGCGTTCGCCGCGGTCGGCGCGCAAGCCGCGCGGCCGCGTTGGTGGCGTCATGCGCGGCTGGTGTTCGCGGTCGCCGCGCTGCCGCCGCTGGTCACCTACTCGTGCCTGTTCTGGGACAGCGCCGACTGGTTCGTCGATTTCAGCGTCCGCCCGCCGCGCCGCGGTCCGATCTTCCTCGCGAACATGGTCTACTCGTGGGCCCTGATCGGAGTCGCGTGGCTCTACTTCGCGAAGACCGCGGCGCGTCTCTCGCGGGCGAGCCCGACGCGGCTGTTGGCGCTCGCGATCGGCACGGCGACGCCGCTCGTCGCGAACT
>JAGSPS010000261.1 GCA_018262315.1 Deltaproteobacteria bacterium
CTCACGCGAGCAGCGCTCCGAGATCGAGGTTGATGCGCGGCAGCGCGCGCGCCGCGTCGAGATCGACGCGACCGTCGCGCAGCGCGGCGAGCAGGCGACCGTACTCGTCGGCCGCGCGCGCGAGGTCGTCCGCGTCGAACCCGTGGGTGCCGTAGAGCACGAAGGGCGGCAACAGCTCGAGGCCACAGAGCTGAGCCGTCTGGACGAGCGGTGCGAGCAGTTCGCGCACGGTGAAGTAATTGCTGCCACTGCGGCCGTAGCTCGCCTCGGGTCCGCCCGCGCTGATCGCCGAGAGCAGGCGTTTGCCGCGCAGCGCAGTCCCGCGCACGCCGTACGCCCAGCCGTATTCGAGCACGAGGTCGATCCACTGCTTCACGAGCGGCGGCGTGCTGTACCAGTAGAACGGGTGCTGGAGCACGATCAAGTCATGGGCGAGCAGCAGTTCCTGCTCGCGGCGCACGTCGACGTCGAAGTCGGGATAGGCCTCGTAGAGATCGTGGAAGGTCACGCCGTGCTGGGCGCGCACCGCCGCGACGAGCCGCCGATGCACGCGCGAGCGCTCGAAAGCCGGGTGCGCGAACAGGACGAGAATCCGAGCTGCGGGCAACGACCCCTCCGGAAGACGAGCGGAGCTCGTCGAGTCGAGCGTTCCGAAGGATAGAGGGGCGAGCGGCTGCCGCCTCGTGGTGGCGATCGCGCCGCACAGGTGCGAGGCTCGGCGCGCTTCATGGCCGACCCCCAACCGCTGCTGGAGCTGCAACGCCTCGACTCGGAGGCCGACGCCTTGCGCGCGCGGCGCGACGCATTGCCGGAGCGCGCGCTGCTCGGCGAGCGCGAAGCCGAGATGGCAGCGCTCGAGAGCCAGCGCAACGGGGCGAAGGAACGCGAACTCGCGCTCGGCCGCGACGAGCGCCACGTCGAGACCCAGGTGACCGACGCACGGGCGAAGGCCCAGGAAATCGAGGCCACGCTCTACTCCGGCAAGGTCAAGGTGGTGAACGAACTGAAGGCGCTACAAGTCGAGCTGCGCTCGTTCCAGCAGCGCCAGCGGGAGTACGAAGAAGCGGAACTCGCAGTGATGGGGCAGCAGGAAGAACTCGCGACGGAGATCGCCGCGCTCGACGCTCGCGGCGCAGCGCTCGCGAGCGAGGCCGGCTCGCTGCACGCGGCGCTAGCCGCCGCGGAGGCGGAGATCGACGCCGAACTCACACGGCTCGCCGCCGCCCGCGCCGCCGTCGTCGTCGAGCTACCCGCCGCGGTGCTCGCCAGCTACGAGAAGTTGCGCGCGATGCCCCGCTTGAAGGGGCGCGTCGTGGCGCGCATCGAAGGCGAAACCTGCAACGGATGTCATGGCGCGGTGCCGATCGCGTTCGCCAGCCGCTTTGCGCAGCAGGCTGCGGACACGACCACCGAGTGCCCCCGCTGCGGCCGTCTCATCCTGCACTGAAGCCCCGCACCAGCGAGAGCAGCTCCGTCCCATAGCGACCTGCCTTCGCGGGACCGATGCCGTGCGCCTGCTCCAGCTCCGCGAGGTCGCGCGGGCGCAACCGAGCGACCGCGCGCAGGGTGCGGTCGCTCGCGACGACGTAGGGCGGCACGCTTTCGGCGCGCGCGCGTTCGAGGCGCCAGCGGCGCAGCGTTTCGAAGAGGGCGCGCGAGGGCTCGTCGAGCGCGTCGTCGAGTTGCACCGTACTGCGCTTCGTGCCGCGCGAAGCGGGCGGCGCGGCGTTTGCGCCGCGCGGGAAGCGCTGTTCGGGCGGCAGCAGCAGCAGGGCAGGCCGCTCGCCGCGCATCACCGCGGCGCCTTCGGGTGTGAGCAGCGCGACCGGGCGGTCGCCGCCCTCGAAATCGATCCAGCCGGGTGTGACACAGCGCCGCAACAGCCGCATCAGCCAATCCTCGGAGCGCTCCTTCAGAGCGCCGAAGGTGCGCGTCTCGTGGAGACCCGCGCGCAGCAGGCGAGGATCCGCGACGCCGCGCAGTAGCTGGACGGCCGCCGTCAATCCATAGCGACCGTGGATGCGCGCGACCGCCGAGAGCGCCTTGCGCACGATGAGCGCCGTCTCCTCCGCGTCGGCGCCATCGATGCCGGCGGCCAGGCGCTGGCACACGTCGCAACGGCCACAGCCGGCGAGCGTTTCCTCTTCGTCGCCGAAGTAGCGCAGGATCGCATCGTGCCGGCAGCTCCCGCTCTCGGCGTAGCGCAGCAGTTCGAGGAACAGGTTCCACTTGTGGCGCACCGTCTCCGGATCCGGCGCGGCGCCGTCGGTCGGCATCTCGAGCAGGCGCCGGCGCAGCGGCACGTCGTTGGGCGCGACGAGCAGGAGCCCGATCGCGTCGCGACCGTCGCGGCCGGCGCGACCGACTTCCTGGTAGTACGCCTCGATCGAGCCGGGCGGCGCGAGGTGCAGCACCGCGCGCACGTCGGCGCGGTCGATCCCCATGCCAAACGCGTTGGTGGCGACGATCACCTCGACGTCGCCGGACGAGAAACCGCTCTGGGCCGCGTCGCGCGAGGCCGGATCGAGGCCGGCGTGGTACACGGCGGCGTGCCAGCCGGCCTTCACGAGGCGCGCGCCTTCGTGTTCGGTCGCGCGCCGCGTCGGCGCGTAGACGATCGCGGCGCCGCGTTGGCTACCGGGCATGCCGAGCGCCTCGACGAGCGCGGCGTCGATGGCTCGCTCGCGATCCAGCTGCTTCGACACGTCGAGCGCGCGCAGCGACAGGTTCGGGCGGGCGAAGCCGCGCACCAGCTGCGGCGTGTCGGCCGGCAGCGCGAGGCGCGCGACGATTTCATCGCGCACGATCGGCGTCGCGGTGGCGGTGCAGGCGAGCACGCGCGCCTTCGGCAACTCGGCGAGCAGCGCACCGATCTGCAGGTACTCGGGCCGGAAGTCGTGACCCCACTCGCTGATGCAGTGCGCCTCGTCGATCGCGATCAGCGGGCAGGCGAGGTCGCGCAGCAGCGCGCGGAAACCCGGCGCCGCGAGTCGCTCGGGCGCGACGTAGACGAGCTTGCATTCGCCGTCCGCCACGCTGCGCATGCGGCGGCGGTTCTCAGCCGCGTCGAGCGTGCTGGCCAGGTAGGTGCTGGCGATGCCGCGCGCGTCGAGCGCGGCGACCTGGTCGTGCATCAGCGCGATCAGCGGCGAGACGACGAGCGTCGTGCCGGGCAGCAGGCAGGCGGGGAGCTGGTAGACGAGGCTCTTGCCGCCGCCGGTCGGCGCAACGAGCAGCAGCCGCCCGGCATCGAGCAGAGTCTCGATCGCTTCGCGCTGTCCGGGCCGGAACGCTTCGAGTCCGAGACGCGCGAGCCCCGACTCGAGCGACGCCTCGAGCGCAGCGTGGGATGCAGATGACATCTGGGAGCCTCGCCGGAACCACAGGCCGAGGGGGTCGCGGCAATCTAGCCCAGGCTGTCGATCGCGTGGTCCCGCAAAATCGAGGAAGACCGGATCAGTCCAGCGAACGCGTTGCCCGAGCGACTGCGCGTCCATCGGAATCATCATCTCGACAGCGCGCTGGCTGGAGCAGGGGGGACCGGTGCGCCGGCCGCCTAGACCGAAGGCAACTCGAGCGGCCAGTTCGAAGCGACCGTGCCGCCGTCCACCTCGAAGACCTTGCCCGTCACCCAGCCGCCCGCCGGCGAACACAAGTAGACGGCGGCGGCGGCGATGTCCTCGGGGGTGCCGATGCGATGCATCGGCGTGCCGGCTTCGAGCTTGGCGCGCGCTTCGGGCATCGCTTCGAGGAACGGCAGCAGCGCGTCGGTGGCGATTGCGCCGACCGCGATCGCGTTCACGCGCACGCGCGGCGCCATTTCGAAGGCGAGCAGCCGCGTCATGTGCGCGAGCGCCGCCTTCGCGGTGCCGTAGGCGACGAAGCCCTTGTCGACCAGCCACGACATCCCCGACGAGATGTTGAGGATCGCGCCGCCGCCGCCTTCGAGCATCTTCGGAATCACCATGCGCGAGAGCAGGAAGGCCGACGTCACATTGAAGTGGAAGGCGGCCTCGAACATCTTCTCGCTGGTGCGCAGCGCGGGGCGCGGCGGCGTGCCGCCGGCGTTGTTCACGAGCAAGTCGATGCGGCCGAACTCCTTCCAGGTCGCGTCGACCACCGCTTCGAGCTGCGCGCGGTCATTCACGTCGCAGGGAACGGCGAGCACGCGCCGGCCGGTGTCCTTGCGAATCGCCGCCGCGGTCGCTTCGAGATCGGCCGGATTGCGCGACGCGATCGTCACGTCGGCACCGGCCTCCGCGAAGGCGCGCGCGATGCCGCGGCCGATGCCCTTGGAACCGCCCGTGACGATGGCGACGCGGTCGGTGATGCGGAACTGATCGAGGATCATCGCGGACTCCTGCTCGGAGGGAAGCGAAGCCTACCGCGACCCGAAGCGCCCCGATACCCTCAGTGAGGGCGGAGGTTGCGTGTCCGAAGGCGCGGAGGCGACGGGTGCAGGCGATCTCCCCGGCATCCGTCGAGACGCGGTCGAGCGCTTCTTCGCGGCGCACGTTCCCGGCGGCGCCGGCCCGCTGCGCTTCTCGCTGATCAGCGGCGGCCGCTCGAACATCACCTATCG
Source organism: Deltaproteobacteria bacterium (assembly GCA_018262315.1). Classification (GTDB taxonomy): domain Bacteria; phylum Myxococcota_A; class UBA9160; order UBA9160; family PR03; genus PR03. The sequence continues at coordinate 4,583 of JAGSPS010000261.1, forward strand.
CGTCGACGGTCCGGGTGGCACCTGGGTGTTGCGCAGGCCGCCGCTCGGCCACGTGCTGCCGACGGCGCACGACATGGCGCGCGAGTACCGCGTGATCTCCGCGCTCGGCGCGACCGACGTGCCGGTGGCGCGGGCGATCGCGCTCTGCGAAGACACGTCGCTGAACGACGCGCCGTTCTACGTGATGGCGCACGTCGAGGGCGTCGTGCTCGATGCGAAGCTGCCGGCCGGCTTC
>JAGSPS010000055.1 GCA_018262315.1 Deltaproteobacteria bacterium
TTCCGCCCGAAGCGGCCCGCGAGATGACCCCCCGCCCCCCCGATTTCGCCGCGCATTCCAAAGAATCCCCCTTTACCGTGTTTGGCTCAGGCCGGTTCCCCCGGCCTGAGCGGGATCATGAGTTGGCTCTTCGCTCATGGCGGGATCCTTTGCGCGCAGCGCTCGGAGTCGCGGGGCGCTCGGTCGGGAGCAGCGCGTGGGTGGTAGCGAGTGGCGACGCCGAGGGCGGCGCGCCGATCGTCACCGGCGATCTGCACCTCGCGCCGACGGTGCCGGCGCTGCTCTACGAAGCGCACCTCGCAGCGCCCGATTTCGAAGTGGCGGGCGCCGGCGTCCCCGGCGTCCCCGCCTTCTGGAGCGGTCACAACGGGCGCGTCGCCTGGGCCGCGACGCACGCACGCGCCGTCGCGACCGACCTCTATGTCGAGACCATCGATCCCGAAGCGCCGGATCGATACCGCGTCGGCGCGGGCTCGCGGGCGCTCGCCGTGCGCGAAGAGCGGATCGCGGTGCGAGGTCGCGACGACGTCGTGCTCACGGTGCGCGAGACGCAGCACGGTCCGCTCGTCGAAGGGCTGCTTCCGGGGGCGCGGCCCGCGCTCGCGGTGGCATGGGGCGGCGCGCAGCCGGGAGACGGCGTCGCTGCGCTGATGCGCGCGCCGCTCGCGCGCAACGCCGACGAGCTGCGCGCGGCGCTTGCCGCGCACCACGAACCGGTTTTCGCATTCGTGTTCGCCGATGCGGCGGGCCGGGGCGGTCGTCAGGTGGCCGGCTGGTTGCCGCAGCGCTCGATGCCGACGGGACTCGTGCCCGTGCCCGGCCGGTCGCCGTGGTACGACTGGCGCGGTCGCGTCCCGTTCGAAGCGCTGCCGTACGAGGCGCTCGGCAGCGGCGGGTTCGTGATCGCGGCGGACGACGCGCTCGGCGGCGAGGCGATCGAATGGTGGTGGCGTTCGGGCGAGCGCGCGGCGCGCATCGAGACGCTGCTGCGCGATGCGCACGAGCGCGGGCCGATCGACGCGACGGCGCTCGCGGCGATGCTGGCCGACCAGCGCAGCGCGGCGTCGCCATCACGCGTGCAGGCGCTGCTGAACGGAATCGGGGATCCCACTGCGCTCGCGCCCGAGGCGCGTACCGTCGTGCGCCTGCTCCGCGAGTGGGATGGCACGGCGAGTGCGGAGAGCGTCGGTGCGGCTGCATGGCAGGTGTTGCTCGGGGCCGTGATCGAGTCGCTGGTCGAAGCGCCGCTCGGCCGCGACCTCGCGGCGCGCTATCTCGCGCTGCGCGGGACGAGCCAGGAGGCGCTGCTCGACGCGCTGCTCGACGTCGCTCTGGCGCCGGAGCCACCACAAGACGCCCTCGTGAGTGCGGACGCGGTGCGCGCCGCGGTGCGCGAGGGCCTGCGCCGCACGGGTCTCACGCTGCGCGTGCAGCTCGGCTCCAACGCCGAACGGTGGCAGTGGGGCCGTCTGCATCCGCTGCACTTCGAACCCTTCGGCTGGCCCGCGCGCGCCTGGCCAGGGGTCGCCGAGGAGCCGAGCTGGCCCTACGGCGGCGACGGCGTGACCGTGGCCGTCGGGGAATACGACGCGGCCTCGCCCTACGCGGTACGCGTGGTGTCGGCCTACCGGCTGCTCGTCGATCTCGCGAGTCCCAGCGTCGCGCTCTCGGCGCTGGTGCCGGGCGCCACCGAACACGCCAGCGATCCGCTGCGGATGGAAGGCGTTGCGCGCTGGCTCGCGGGCCGCCCGGGCGTGCTCGCGACGCAGCGCTTCCTGGTCGAGGACGGCGCGCGCGCCCGCTTGCTCCTGGAACCCCGTCGGTGAGCGGGCTGCTGCTCTACGCCGAGGTGCCGGCCTTCTATGCCGAGGTGGAGCGAGCGCTGCGACCCGAACTGGCCGGGAGGCCGGTGATCGTCGGCGGCGACCCGCGCAAGCGCGGGCTCGTGCAGGCCGCGACGCGCGACGCGCAGGCGGCCGGTGTGGTTGCCGGGATGCCGGTGGAAGAGGCGCTCGCGCGCTGTCCGCGTGCGCGAGCGCTGCGCACCGACATGGCGCGCTACCGCGAGATGGACAAGCGCGTGCGTGTCAGCTTCGGCCGCGTCTGCGAGCGACTCGAGCCAGCCGGGCTCGCCGCGGCATATCTCGACGTGCGCGCGTCGCGTACGCCCGCCGAGGAGATCGCGCGTGGGTTGCGCGAGATCCTTGCGAGCGAGTTGCATCTGCCGCTGCGCGTCGGCGCCGCTCCGACCAAGGCGCTGGCGCGCATCGCCTGCCAGCGCGTCGCGGCGGACGGCTTCCTGTGCGTCGCCGCCACCGAGGTCGAACGCTTCCTGGCGCCGCTGCCGGTCGCGTGTCTTCCCGGCGTCGGTCCCAACACCGAAGCACGTCTCTCGGAATTGGGCGCGCCGACGGTCGGCGCGCTGATCGCGCTCGGTCGCGCGGCGATCGAGCGCGAGCTCGGCAATCACGGTCTCGCGATCCTCGCCAGTGCGCTCGGCCAGGACGACGACCGGATCCGCGCGGCGCGCCATCCGCAGACGCTGTCCCAGGAGGCGACGCTCGCGGCGGGCGAGGTCGACCGCGTCGGGCTGGCGGAACAGTTGCGCGGTCTCGCGGAACGACTCGAACGGGCGCTGGCGCTCGAGGGGCTCGTGACGCGCCGGCTGGTCTTGAAGCTGCGCTACGCGGACGGCGAGCGCGCGACCCGCAGCCAGTCGCTCGAGCGCGGCGTCGCGACGGCCGCCGAAGTGCTCGCGCTGGCGCAGGACCTGCTCCTGCGAACCCAGGCCGGGTCGCGCCCGGTGCGGCATCTGGGCCTCGCGGCGACCGGCCTCGAGCGCCCCCGCAGCGACGAGCGCCAGCTTTCGCTCTTCGACCGCTGACTCCCCTAAAGCTCGTTCCTCTCCCAGCCGAATCAGGCAACACACCGGCAACTCGCGCGGGCGAGTGGTTGGCGACGGGGGAGTCATGGATCGCAACGCCGCTCGCGATCGCCGCAAGTACCCGCGCATCCACACCGACCAGCTCATCTCGTTCGCGCCGATCGAGTCGGGCGATCGACTCGCAGTGAGCAAGAACCTTTCCGCAGGCGGCATCTGCTTCGAAGTCGTGGGCTGCGAAATCGCGCTCGGCGAGGTGCTGCGCCTCACCTTCAACGTGCAGGACGAGACGATCGTCGCGGTCGGACGCGTGAACTGGTGCACCGACGTCGATGCGTTCACGCAAGAAGTCGGTCTCGAGTTCATCGAAATCGATCCGTTCGCGCTCGAAGCCATCGAGCGCAACTCCGACGGCGGTGCGCTCACCGACTGATCCCCTGGGGTCGACTGGTTGACACCGGCCCCCGGCAGATGCCAGCCTCCGCCGCGTGTCCGACTTCCACCAGACCGGCAACATCACGACGCTGCATCGCCTTGGTTCCACCGACCTGGAGCGCCTCGAAGCCGAAGTTCGCGTCCACTCTCACGCCCGGCCGATTGCGCTCGTGCTGCCGTGCCTCTTCGATGAGCTGCGCGACACGGCGCTGAAGTCGATCATCGAGACGCTGCGCGGCGTGCCGTACCTGCACCAGGTCGTGGTCTGCGTCGACGGGGCGGAGCGGCGCGAGGATTTCGACGAAATGCGGGCCGCCTTCGAGGGCGTTCCGACCCTGGATGGACGCGGCGCAGTCCTGATCTGGAGCGACGGGCCGCGGCTGCGCTCGATCCGCGATCGGCTGCGCGCCGAGGGGCTCGACCCCGGCGAACGCGGCAAGGGTCGCGCGACCTGGCTGGCCTACGGTTACGTACTCGCCATGGCCGAGGCGCATGTCGTCGCGGTGCACGACTGCGACATCCGCGACTACCCGCGCGAGCTGTTGGCACGGCTCTGCTTCCCGACCGTGCACCCGAACCTCAACTACGAGTTCGCGAAGGGCTACTACGGTCGCGTCACGGATCGCCTCTACGGCCGGGTGACGCGCCTCTTCATGACGCCGCTCCTGCGAGCCATGAAGTCCGTGCTCGGGCCGCTGCCGCTGCTCGACTACCTCGATTCGTTCCGCTACCCGCTCGCCGGCGAGTGCGCGATGACCACCGATCTGGTTCGCATCAACCGCATCCCGAGCGACTGGGGCCTCGAGGTCGGCGTGCTGGCCGAGGTGTTCCGCAACTGTTCGGCGAAGCGAATCTGTCAGGTGGAGCTGGTGGAGAACTACGAACACAAGCACCGCCAGCTCTCCGAGAGCGACCCGAGCACGGGCCTGCACCGCATGGTGGTGGACATCGCGTCGTCGCTGGTCCGCAACCTCGCGAGCTATGGCGTGCAGTTCGACGCGGGCTTCCTCAACACGCTGATCGCGGCGTACCTGCGCACCGCGCAGGACGCGGTGGCACGCTACAACGACGACGCCGCCCTGAACGGGCTGCTGTTCGACCGCCATGAGGAGGAGGTCGCCGTCGAGACCTTCGCGCGCGCGCTGCGAACGGCGGGACTCCACTTCGTTCGCGACCCGATGGGCGCGCCGCAGATTCCAAATTGGAGTCGCGTCACCGCGGCGCTGCCGCACCTGCTCGATGAGCTGCGCGCGGCCGTCGAGGCCGACCGCCGCGGTCGCGCGCTCTCGGTCGTCGCGGGGGGCGTTCCGTGAGGATCGGTCGCGTCACGCTGGGCGACGGCGCTCCGCTCGTGCTGGTCGCGGGCCTCAACGTGATCGAGAGCGAAGCGGAGACCCTCGAAGTCGCGCGCCTGCTGCGCGAGATCGCGGAACGCCACGACCTGCCGCTCGTCTTCAAGGCGTCCTTCGACAAGGCGAACCGCTCGAGTTTCAGCTCGTTCCGCGGGCCGGGCCTCGACGTGGGCCTGCGCGTGCTGGCGCGCGTGAAGGCCGCGACGGGGCTGCCGGTGACCACCGACGTGCACGAGCCCGGGCAGGCCAAGACGGTCGCGGAAGTCGCCGACTGCCTGCAGATCCCGGCCTTTCTGTGTCGCCAGACGGATCTCGTCGCCGCCTGCGCCGCGACGGGCAAGCCGGTCAACTTCAAGAAGGGTCAGTTCGTGGCGCCACTCGACATGCGCTACGCGGTCGAGAAGGCCCGACACTTCGGCGCGCAGGACGTGCTGGTGACGGAGCGAGGCTACTCGTTCGGACACAACGACCTCGTCGTCGATTTCCGCGGCCTGGCGCAGATGCGCGAGTTTGCGCCGGTTTGCTTCGACGCGACGCATGCAGCGCAGCACCCGGGTGCAGGGGAGGGTTCTTCCGACGGCGACCGTCGCAACGTCGCGCCGCTCGCGCGCGCGGCCGTGGCGATCGGCATCGACGCGCTCTTCGTGGAAGTTCACCCGGAGCCGGATCGCGCGCCCTGCGACGGTCCCGCGCAGATCGACTTCGCCGCCCTCGACCGTTTACTCGCGGATGTCCTGGCCGTCGAGCGAGCGCTCGGGCGACGCTGAACGAGCGGCTTGGACCGCCACGGCATGCAGCGCGCCGGTGCCACGGCTGACGTCCTGACGAGCTCCGAGCGCCTCGGGCTCCTCGCGCTGCTCGGCTTTGCGGCAGCGCTGCGCTGGCTGATGTGGTCGCGCGCCGTCACGCTCTTCAACGACGGCCCGGAGTTCCTGGTGCTCGCGAAGGCGGCCGCGGCCGGCGACTTCGGAACCGTTCTCTCCCATCCCTACCATCCGCTCTATTCGCTGTTGATCGCGGGGGTGCATGGCCTCGGGTTCGACTGGGAGAACGCGGGAGCGCTGGTCGGCGTCGCCGGCGGCACCGCCGCCGTCGGCTTCCTCTTCCTGTTCGTGCGCGACGCATTTGGCGCGCCGGCGGCGTGGATCGCTGCGGGCCTGCTCGCCGTACACAGTCGCGCCGTCGAGTTTTCATCGGACGTCCAGAGCGACGGTCTTTATCTCGGTTTCTTCCTGGCCGGGGTGTGGTTCGGGTGGCGCGCATGGAAGCGGCGTTCGGCGCGCAGCGCCGCTTTGGCAGGGCTCGCGTCGGGACTCGCCTATCTCACGCGGCCGGAAGGCCTGGGGCTCGCGTGCATCCTGGTCGCGATCGCGGGGCTCGAATGGTCGCGCGGAAACTGGCGCCTTGCGCCGGCGCTGCGCTTTGCGGCCGGCGTCGCGACCGCTGCCGCGCTCTGTGTCGCGCCGTATGTGGTCGCGGTCCAGCACCAGACGGGCGCGTGGGGGCTCACGCAGAAGAAGTCGGTGAGCCAGCTCACGGGAGCCGCGCCTCGTGCAGCCGACGTGGCGGCGCCGGCCCCGATCCCACGGCGAACGGCTGCGGCTTCGCCGCTTCACGCGGCCATACCGCCCTCCGCTGCGGTCGCGCGCGCACAGATCGATCGCGGCGAGGACGGGCTCGCCGTCGTGCGTGCGGGCTCGACACCGGAGCGCGCCTTCGCGTCGGCGCGGATGCTGTTGCGAACCAGCAAGTCGGCGTTCCGTTACGGCGCTCTGCTGCTACTCGTTGCGGGGCTCGTGGCCGCGCGCGGGCGGCCCTCGCAGCGGGCGTTCTTCGTCGCTGCCGTCGCCGCTGCGTACGCCGTCGTGCTCTACACGCTCACGTTCTCGATGGGCTACGTGAGCCGTCGCCACGCGTTGCCGCCGTTGCTGCCGCTCTTCGGCTACGTCGGGCTCGGCGCTTTGGCGCTCGGGTCCTGGCTCGCGAACCCCTCCTGGCGGCGCGGGAGAGCATGGCTGGGCCGCGCCTCGCCGCTCGCGATCGGGGTGTCGATCGCGGCGCTGGTGGCAGTGGGGGAGCTCGGGACCCAGCGTGCGCCGCGTCGCGAGGAGGACGGCGCCGCCCGCGCGGCCGCGGAGTGGCTGCGCGACCACCGCCCGCCCGCGCCGCTCGCGACCACCCGGCTGCGCCTCGGCTACTACGCGGGAATGCCCTACGTTCCGCTCGTCCGGGTCGAAGCCATGGGGCTCGAGTCGCAACTCGACGAGTACTTCGACGAAGTAGGCGTCCGCTATGTGCTTCTCGACGACTCGGAAGAGGTGGAAGCGGTACGGCGCGTCGAGGGCGACCGCCTGACGGTGTTGCACTCGGTCCGACGAGGGGAGCGCGAAGCATGGGTGTTCGAGCGTGTCGAATCGCCGGCCGATTCGCGTCCCTGAGCGGGCGCTAGGACCGCGCGATGCTCCGGCGCCACAGCGAGGTCTTCCGGACGGCGCTGCTGCTCGGCGACACCCTCCTGGTCGCCGCGAGCTGGTTCGGCGCCTACCTGCTCCGCTTCCACTCCGGGCTTCCCGCGCCGCTCGGTGTGCCACCCCTCGATCCCTATCTGGTCGCGCTCGGTCTGATCGTGCCGGTCTGGGCCTGGGTATTCCGCAGCCGTGGGCTCTACGCGTCCCGCACCGACTCGACGCTCTCCGAGCTCGGCTCGGTAGTCGCTGGGGCGACGACGGTCGTGGTGCTGCTGGTGGTCGCGACATTCTTCGCGCGCTCCTACTTCTTCTCGCGCGGCGTGATCGCGTCGTTCTGGGCGCTGTCGATTGCGTCGGTCTCGTCGTTCCGGGTCGTCGCTCGCGAGTTCCTGCGCGTCCTGCACCGCCATGGCCACAACCTGAGTTCCGTGCTGGTGGTGGGCGCCGGGCCGCTCGCGGAGCAGGTGATCGACCGCGTGCACGAGCACCCCGAGGCAGGTCTGCGCGTGGTCGGCGTACTGAGCAACGACGGGCGCGTGCCGCGCGTGGGCGGCGTGCCCGTACTCGGTCGCTACGAACAGGTGCGCAAGGTGCTCGCGCTGTGTGGCGCCTCGCAGGTGGTGCTGGCGCTTCCGCGCGAAGATCAGGACCGGCTCGAAGCGTTGCTCGACGAACTCGACGACGAACTGGTCGATCTGCGCCTCGTGCCGGACCTGCTGCACGTCGCGACCTTGCGCAGCAGCGTCGAGGACTTCGACGGGCTGCCGGTGATCAGCCTGCGCGACAGCCCGCTGGTCGGTTGGGCTGCCATCCAGAAGCGCGTCTTCGACATCGCCGCGTCGGCGCTGCTGTTGGCCGTGGCGTCGCCGTTCCTGGGCGCGCTCGCGCTCGCGGTCCGCTTCACCTGCGGCGCCCCCGTCCTCTACGTGCAGGATCGCATGGGCCTCGACGGACGGGTCTTTCGCATGGTCAAGTTCCGCACCATGGTGCCGGACGCCGAGAGCGGTGGCCCCGTTTGGGCCTGCACCAGCGATCCGCGGACGACGCGGATCGGCAGCTTCCTGCGGCGCACCGGCTTCGACGAGTTGCCGCAGCTCTGGAACGTGTTGCGTGGTGACATGAGCCTGGTGGGTCCGCGCCCGGAGCGCCCCGTTTTCATCGAACAGTTCCGGCGCGAGGTGCCCGGCTACATGTTGCGCCACAAGGTGAAGGCGGGGATGACCGGCTGGGCGCAGGTGCATCGCTGGCGCGGCGACACCTCGGTGCACGAACGCGTCGAGCACGACCTCTACTACATCCGCAACTGGTCGCTCGGACTCGACGTGCGGATTCTGCTGATGACGCTCTGGCGCACGCGACTGCCGAGCTGAGCGGCCGCCATTCCGTCGCGGAGCGGGCGCTATAGTGCGCCGCCCCGAGCACGCCTGGAGTCTGCGGTTGCCGTCCAGCTCCCAGAGTTTCTCCGCTCCCGAGATCGAAGGCGCCCCGGCGCTGCCGCACGGCGGTCGCGCCGCGCGGTTTTCGGAACTCGGCTTCGCCGTCGCAATCGGTGCGCTGCTGCTGCTCGCCTACCGCGAGCTGATCGGTTTCGATCCGGCGAGACTGCCGTCCCACGACTTGCGCGGCGTCGAGGGCATGCTCTTCGAGCCGTCCGGCTCCTCGCCGTTGTTGGTCTTCGCTGCGACGGCCTGGCTCTTCGCGCGGCGCTGGACGCGGTTTCGCAACGCTCTCGGCGCGCCCGCACGACCGCTGTGGGGCGCGCTGCTCTGGATGCTCGCCTTCGCGCTCGCAGGCTGGGCATACTACATCCAGGAGACGGCGCTGCTGATTCCGTCGCTCTCGGCCACGATCCTCGGGTCGGCGCTGATGCTCGGCGGAACCCCGGCGCTGCGGGCCGTGCTGTTGCCCGCGTTGTTCCTGCTCTTCGCCGTCCCGATTCCGCCGGCCGTGCTGAATCAGTTCATGTACGACCTGCAGATCGCGACCGCGCGTTCCTCGAGCTGGATTCTCCAGCTCTTCGGCGGTGAAGCGCTCAACCAGGCCGAACGCATCTACCACGACGGTCGCGTCTTTCAGGTGATCGAGAGTTGCAGCGGGGTGCGCTCGGTAGAGACGCTCTTCATGAGTTCGTTCCTGTACCACGATCTCTTCTATCGCAGCCGGCTTCAGTCGACGCTGGTGGTGTTTTCGTCGATCGGGATCGGGCTCTTCGTGAACCAGATCCGCGTGCTCACCATCGTGCTCAATCCGTACTCGCACTTCGCGGCCGTCCACACCCTGCAGGGTCTGGTGATGATCGCGGTGGGCGTGTTCCTGCTGGCGCTGGTCGATTCGCTGTTCTCGCGCTTCCTTCCGGCCAAGCCGTGGTGGAGGCGATCGGGGCGGGGTCACGAGTTGCCGCGGTTGCGCCTCGTCGCGGTAGCGCTTCTCGCCGCCTTTCTTGCCGCGACGACGCTTCTGTTGCGGCCCTGGAAGCCGCTCGACGTGGCGGGCGAGCCGGAACTGTCCAGCGTTCCGGCGCAGCTCGCGGGCTGGACGACGACGAGCTTGAAGCTCGACCGCGAGTTCCTCGGCTCGGTCGGCTTCTCGGAGTGGGTGCATCGCCGGTACGAGCGCGGCTCGGATGCGGTGGAGGTCCTTCTCGGCACCAACCGCCGCCTCGACGAGCGCATCGACTTCCGCTCGCCGAAGCTCGGCATCCCCGGTTCCGGCTGGGAAGTGATCGCGCGCGGCGAAGCCAAACTCCTCAGCGGGCGCACCGTTCGGCGGCTCGAAGTGCGCGCGCCCGGGGAGGATCGTCAGGTGTCGTATCTGTGGACGGAAGGCGTCGAGGATCCGGCGACCGAGGTGCTGCGCGCGACGCTGGCGCTCGACCGCGGTCCATGGCGGCGAACGGGACGCGCCTGGGTCGCGCGACTCACCACCAGGCTCGAGGCCTCGCCCGAGCAATCCGACGCGCGGCTGCGCGCCTTCGCGGCCGTACTCGAACCCGAGCTGGAGCGGATCCTCGCAGCGGATCGACACTGACCGCCTCGCGGGTACGGAAACCGATGCCGCCGAATCCTGCGCGACCGACCGGATTTCTGAGTTATCACTTTCTCGGTTCGGGGTGGCGCCATCGCCGGTTGATCGGTCGGCTGACGCGCAGCCGCATCGCGGAGCGTTATCGCGGCTCGCTGCTCGGTGGCGCCTGGGTCCTGGTGCTGCCGCTGCTGATGCTCGGCGTCTACACCTTCGTCTTCTCCGAGGTGTTCCGCGCGCGCTGGGACAGCGACGGCCTCGGCGGCTTCGACTTCGCGCTGCGGCTCTTCGCGGGCATGCTCGTGTTCGGGATCTTCGCCGAGTGCGCGAACGAGGCGCCGAACCTCCTGCACGCCAACCAGAACTACATCAAACAGGTGCTTTTCCCGACCGAGGTGCTCGCGTGGGTGAGTCTGCTCGGCGCGCTCTGGCGCTTCGCGATGGGGTTCCTGCTGCTGCTCGTCTTCCAGGTGGCGTCGAGCGGGTGGCCGCCGCTCGCGGCACTCTCCCTGCCGCTCACGCTGGTGCCTCTCGTGCTGCTCGCGCTCGGAACCTCGTGGCTCTTCTCTTCGTTGGGCGTCTTCCTGCGCGATCTCGCCCAGGTGGTGACGGTGCTCACGTCGGCGCTGCTCTTCCTCTCGCCGGTGTTCTATCCCGCCTCGCGCGTGCCCGAAGCGTTGCAACCCTGGTTCCAGCTGAATCCACTCGCGACGATTCTGGAAAGCGTGCGCGCTGTGCTCTTCGAGGGACGCCTGCCGGATTGGCGAGCGCTCGGCATCGTGACCGCGCTGGCGTTCGTCTTCGCGTGGGCCAGCCATCGCTGGTTCCTGCGCGCCAAGAGCAGCTTCGCCGATGTCCTCTGAAGGCGAGCGCGCGATCGCGATCGACGCGAGCGGACTCGGCAAGGCGTACGCGGTGTATGCGCGACCGCAGGATCGCCTCGCAGAACTCCTGTTCGGGCGCTGGCGACCCTTCCACCGCGATTTCCATGCGGTGAGCGGCGTCGACCTGCGCGTCTACCGCGGCGAGACGGTGGGCGTGATCGGTCGCAACGGCTCGGGCAAGTCGACGCTGCTGAAGTTGATCTGCGGGATCCTCGCGCCGAGCAGCGGGACGCTCGCAGTGCACGGACACGTGGCGCCGATCCTCGCGCTCGGCATCGGCTTCCACCCCGATTTCACCGGGCGCGAGAACGTGCGCATGAACGCCGCCGTGCTCGGGATGCCCAGCGAGGTGCTGGCCGAGCGCCTCGACTCGATCATTGCGTTCGCCGACATCGGTGAATTCTTCGACCAGCCGGTTCGCTCGTACTCGAGTGGCATGGTCTCCCGGCTCGCCTTCGCGGTCGCGATCCACTCCGATCCGGACATCCTGGTGGTGGACGAGATTCTGGCCGTCGGCGACGAGGCCTTCGCGCGCAAGTGCTTCTCGCGCATCGAGCGCTTGAAGCAGCAGGGTTCGACGATCCTCTTCGTGTCGCACGCGAGCAACCTCGTCGTGCAGCTGTGTGACCGTGCGATCCTGATGGAGGCGGGCCGGCGTGTGCTCACCGGCGATCCCAAGACCGTCGTATCGCTCTACCACAAGCTGCTCTACGCGCCGCCCGCGCGGCGTCCCGAGATCCTGCATGAGATTCGCGAACGCGACGCGGGCCGCGCGCTTCCTGCCGGCGCCGAGGCGAAGCAGGACGTCCTCCGCGACGAGCCGCTCTCGATTGGTTCCTACGACCCGAACCTGCGCCCGCAGAGCACGCTCGCGTATCCGTCGCGCGGCGCGCGGATCGAGAACCCACGCCTGGTCGACGCCCGCGGTGAAGTCGTGAACCTGCTGCGCGCCGGCGCGACCTACAGCTATCGCTATGAGGTCCATTTCGACGAACCCGCGTTCGGGGTCCGTTTCGGGATGATGGTGAAGACGCTCTCCGGTTTCGAATTGGGCGGGCAGGTGTCGAAGCCGTGGGGGCAGGGGATCGACTGCGTCGGCGCTGGTTCCGTCGTGACGGTGCGCTTCTCGTTGCGCGTGCTGTTGGTGCCGGGCGCGTATTTCCTGAATGCCGGCGCGCTCGGCCTCACCGCGGAAGGCGAGCAGTACCTGCATCGCGTCATCGACGCCGCGATGTTCCGTGTCGAGCCCGATCCGCATTCGGTCGTGACGGGGCAGGTGGACTTGTCGGAGTCACGCGCCGCAGACGTGGAAGTCACGGCGCATGGCGGGGC
>JAGSPS010000262.1 GCA_018262315.1 Deltaproteobacteria bacterium
CCACCACCTGCGCGCCGGCTTCGCGCGCGAGCTTCACGGCGGCGGCTGCGGTGCCGCCCGTGGCGATCAGGTCGTCGACGATCAACACCCGCTGGCCGGGCGTCACGGCATCGATGTGCATCTCGACGGTGTCGGTGCCGTACTCGAGATCGTAGGTGACGCTGCGGGTGTGGTAGGGCAGCTTGCCCTGCTTGCGCACCAGGGTGAAGCCGGCGCCGAGCGCCAGCGCGACGGGCGCACCGAGCACGAAGCCACGCGACTCGATGCCGAGCACCTGTTCGATGCCCTCCTCGCGGAAGGGCGCGGCGAGCGCTTCGACCGCCGCGGGCAGCGCCACGCGGTCGGCGAGTAGCGGGGTGACGTCGCGGAACAGGATTCCAGGCTTCGGGAAGTTCGGGACGTCGCGGACGTAGCGGCGCAGTTCGATCGAGTTCATCGCGGTTCTTCTCCGTTCAGGGCAGGCAGCTCTGCGGGTCGCGGGTTGCGTTGTTGCGGCGTACCTCGAAATGCAGGTGCGGCGCGCTGGCGTTGCCAGTCTCGCCCACCTCGGCGATCACGTCGCCCTTCTCGACGAATTCGCCTTCGTCCACGAAGTGCTTGCGATTGTGCGCGTAGACCGTCGCCCAACGGCCCAGGTGCTTGATGATGATCACCTTGCCGTAGTCGCCGAGCTCGTCGCCAGCGTAGACGACACGGCCGGCTTCGGCGGCGTGGATCGGTGTGCCTTCCTCGGCGCGCAGGTCGATGCCATCGTGATCGTGATTGCCGCGTTCGACACCGTAGGGGGAACTCAGGTGACCGAGGACGGGCCACTCGAAAGCGAGCTTCTCCTGGCGCGCGAGCGCATCGCACGGCTCCCCCGCGTCCTGCTCGAGTGTGTGCGAGCGGCCGGCGCTGGGCGCGGAGCCGCTGGGCCGCTTGCCGCCGCCACGCGGAATCCACAGCTTCTGTCCGACGCGCAGCGAGCGCGCGTCGAGGTCGTCGTTGGCGTCTTCGATCGCGCCGACCGAGGTCTCGTAACGCTGCGACAATCGCCACAGCGTGTCGCCCGGCTTCACCACGTGCCAGGCGCCCTTGCCCTTCGGCGCGTGGCTGCACGCGAGCGTTCCCGCGGCGAGACCCGCGAGCAGGAGCAGCGCGACGACGCGAGTTAGGCGGCCCATCCGTGTCGGCCGACGAGGTCGACGAATCGGCACGGGCCGAGCACCTCGCGCGTGAAACGGTCGTCCGTGCCGCGGCGGATGCGCACCAGACGCTGCTCGCCGCGCGGACCGATCGGCGCGACCAGGCATCCGCCCGGCGCGAGCTGGTCGAGCAGCGGTTCCGGCACGGCCGGCGCGCCGGCGGTGATCACGATCGCGTCGTAGGGAGCTTCGGCCGGGCGGCCCAAAGAGCCGTCGCCGAGGTGCACGACGACGTTGGTCACGCCGAGCCGGTCGAGCGCGCGGCGCGCCTCGGCGGCGAGTCTCGGCAACCGCTCGATCGACACGACGCGCTCGGCCAGCTTCGCCAACACGGCGGCCTGGTAGCCCGAGCCGGTGCCCACCTCGAGCACGTGCTCACGGCCCGCGAGTTCCAGCGCGGAACTCATCGCCGCCACGGTGGAGGGCGCCGAGATCGTCTGGCCGCCGCCGATCGGCAGCGCGTTGTCGCGATAGGCCTGGCTGCGGAGCGCCTCCGGCACGAGCCAGTGGCGCGGAACGGCTTCGAGCGCAGCGAGCACGCGTGCATCGCGAACGCCCTCCTGGGACAGGCGCAGCACCATGCGACGACGTGCGCCCCGCAGCTCCTCGTTGGAGCGGGTCGCGCGGATCAAACTCTCACCCCCGCGCGCAGGGTAAGCCGGAAGCGAGGCGCGCGGCAAGGTTTACAGGGGCTTGGATGCGAGAATTGCGGAGCCGCTCCGCTCGGCGAACTCGGAGGCGATGGTCTCGCGCAGCGAGCCATCGCGGGCGAGGTCGTGCACGGTGAGGGCCAAAGCCCGCGCAGCCTCGAGAAGGCCGCGCTCGCCCGCTTCGCTCGCCACCGCCTGCGCAAACGCGCGGCTGTGGATCTCGAGGTCGTCGCCGATCGGGAAGTTGGGATGGATCGTCGGCACCACGCGTGACACATGCGTGATGTCGCTGGAGCCGATCGCGTCGCCGGGGCCGGGACCCGACTCGGGAAGACCGAGTCGTTCGAGTTGTCGCCGGTAGACGCCGGCCAGTGCGAAGTTCGGCAGCAGCGGCGGGGAGGTGCTCTCCTCTTCACTCACCTCGAGCATCGCGCCGCTGGACGTCGCGGCGCCCCGCGCACACGCGACCACGCGCCGGGCGGCATCCGCGAGTTCGGCCTCGTCGAGTGCGCGCACCCACACGCGCGCGGCGGCGCGCTCCGGGATGATGTTGGGCGCTTTGCCGCCGTCGCTGACGATGCCGTGCACGCGCACGCCGCGCGGGAGTTGCTGGCGCAGCAGCCCCAGCGCGACGAAGAATGCGATCACGGCGTCGAGCGCGTTCACGCCGCGCTCGGGATACGCCGCGGCGTGCGCGGCGCGCCCTCGGTAGCGGAACTCGAATTTGTGATTGCCGAGGAAGAGCCGGTGCGCGCGCCGCATCCCGGCGGCGTGCGCCATCAGCGCCACGTCGACGTCGGCGAAGGCGCCGGCCTCGACGAGGCGCCGCTTGCCGAGCCCGATCTCTTCCGCCGGGCAGCCGACCACGTGCAGGCGCACGAGGTCGGCGGGAAGCACCTCCGCGAGCGCGAATGCGGCGAGCAGCGTTGCGGGACCCGACAAGCTGTGCCCGCAGGCGTGCCCGATCTCGGGCAGCGCGTCCATTTCGGCGAGCAAGGCGACGCGCAGCGGCGCCGCATCGCTTCCGTGCGTCGCGACGAAGGCGGTGTCCATCCCGGCAACGGGCGACTCGACGCGAAACGAGAGCTCGCTGAGCCAGGCGCGGTAGCGAGCGCTCGCCTCGTGCTCTTCGAGCGCCAGCTCGGGGTGCGCCGACATCCAGCGCGCCATGGCGCGCGCCTCGTCCGCGCGCACGTCCACCGCGGCGAGCAGGCGCTGCCGCTCGAGCTCGACGAAGTCGCAGACGTCCGGCATCCCGTCCCGGATCGGCTGGACGGGCGCCGGGCCTAATCGGGACGGTAGTCGTCGCTGATCCGCTCGCGCGGTCCGGGCGCGTCGCCCTCGTCGGGCATCACGAGCCACAGCACGACGTAGACCAGCACGAACGGGATGCCGACCGAGAACAGGAAGCCGAGGATGAAGGCGAGCCGTATCAGCGTCACCGAAATGCCGAACTGATCGGCGAGACCCATGCAGACGCCCGCGATCTTGCGTCCCTCGTGCGGCCGCAACCACGGGTGCGCGAGCCCGCCCTGCCCGCGCGACTCGACGAGGCTGCCGCAGTAGCGACACTTGATTGCCTCGGAACGGATCGTCTCGGCGCAGAACGGGCAGACCTTGGTGCCTGCGTTCGCTTCGAGACGGCGCATTCCATTCTCGTTCATGCCCACTCCCGCAACGCGCGCCGGCGCCATGCGACGACGAGCGGAATCGATCCATAGAGCGCCCCGACGCCCAGCGCGAAGGACGCGAGGTAGCCGAAGCCGAGCCACACCCGGATGGCTTCCGGCACCCAGCCCGCGAGCAGCCACGCGCCGCTCTCGACCACCACGAACGCCTGCGCGACCACCAGTGGCAGCGCGAGAACGGCGACCGCGAGAGCCGCCGCGAGTTCGCGCCCGAAGCCGCGCGGTCGTTCGCGAGCCCGCAGAGCGCGCGTCGCGCGCTGCTGCGCGGTTGCGACGACGGGCGCACGCACGGCTGCCAGCGGAATCGCAGCCAGCTCCGCGTCGAGCGCGCGCAAGAACGCCAGATGGGCCGCGCACGCTTCGCACGACGCAGCGTGCGCGAACGACTCGACCGCCGCCGCGTCGCCATCCGGCGCGAGCGCGTGCTCGAGCGCACACGCGTCGAGTTGCTGCTGGACCGCGTCGCAACTCATGTCGCCTCCCATTTCTGGCGCAGCTCGCGGAGCGCCCCGTGCAGGCGGCTCTTCACCGTGCCACGCGGGATGCCGAGCGCCTCCGCCATCTCCGCCTCGTCGAGTCCGTCGAAATATCGCAGCACCAGAACCTCGCGCAGTCGTTCGGGCAAGCGCGCGAGCCGCTCGCGCATGTCGATCCGTTCTACGGAACGGAACGTCACTCCCGACTCGTTCGCTGCCACGTTGCCTTCGCGTGCGGCCCGCAGCCGCACCGCACGACGGCGGTGGAGATCGCGCGCCAGGTTCGCCGCGATCCCGTAGAGCCACGGCCGCACCCGTCGCGCGGCGTCGAAACCGCGGGCGCCGCGCGCGACACGCACCCAGGTGTCCTGCAACAAGTCGTCCGCATCGTCGCGATCGCCGGTCACGCGCGTCAAGAAGGCGTGGATGCGCGCCGCATAGCGCTCGACGAGCGAGGCGAGTGCGCGCTCGTCGCCATGCGCCACGGCCCGCATCAGTTCCTCGTCGGACTCCATCCGCCGGAGGATCCCCCACGATCGGGGTCATCGGGAGGGCGCGGTGCAGTCGTAGCGCTGGGATCGCGCGATGCGTCGCTGCCGAGCAGGGTGCGCGCGGCTTCCACCACGCGATCGACGCCCGAGCGCCCACCCGGCTCGTTCGGCAGTACGAACCAGAGCACGCCGTAGATCACGACGCCGAAGCCGTGCAGCAGCGTCAAGAGCAGGAACGCCGCCCGAACGGCGGTCACGGAGATCGCCATGTGATGGGCGATCGCGGCGCAGACGCCCGCAATGCGGCGGTCGGGATGACCGCGG
>JAGSPS010000263.1 GCA_018262315.1 Deltaproteobacteria bacterium
CGCGGTAGCGCAGCGCCGTCTCCGGGACGATCAGCGCATCATCGATCACTTCGGTCACGATGTCGGCGTCGCCGGACATGCGCGGCCGCAGCAGCGCGGCATCGGGGTCGGTGACGGCGATCTCCACCTCGAAGTAGGTGACGTTCTGCACGCGTTGTCCGAGCGGCGCGACCTCGCGTACCTCGCCCTGGAAGACGCGCCCGGCGAAGGCCTCCGTGCGCAGCCGCGCCGGCTGGCCGACGCGCACGCGCGCCACCTCGTTCTCGTCGACGAGTCCCTTCAGGTGCATGCTCGCTTCGCCGGCGATCGAGAGCAGCAGCGTCCCGCCCGTCACCGCCGTGACCGGCGACACCGCGTTGCCCTCCTCGACGAAGACGTCGAGCACGCGACCCGCGAGCGGCGCACGCACCGTCGTGTAGCCGAGCTGCACGTCGAGCGAGGCGAGCCGCGCCTCGGCCTGGGCGAGCGCGCGCTGGCGGACGCGGCGTCGCGATCGCGGAGCTGCTCGACGCGGCCCTGTTCGATGCCCGCGTAGCGCAGTTCGACGCGCGCCGACTCGACGGCCGCGCGCGCCTCGCGCACCTGGGCCTCGAGCAACTCGCGCTCCAGCTCGATCAGCACCTGCCCCGGCGTGACGAGGTCGTTCGCCTCGACGCGGATCTTCTCGACGATTCCCGCGGTGCGCGGCCGCACCTCGACTTCGCGTTCCGGTTCGACGGTGCCGGTGGCGACGACGATGCGCTCGATGCGCCCGCGCTCGACCGCCGCGCTCGGCGCAGCCACTTCTTTCGCGCCGCGCGAACAGCCGGACGCCGATGCCGCAAACGCGACGAGTGCAGCGGCGCGCGCGTAGCGCCGGACACGGCGAGTGCTCACGTTGGGACCTCGCGCCTGGGCGTGCGGCAAGGCACTGGGAGACGGCGCCAATGCTATCCGAGCCCGAACGCGTGCGGCAAGGAAAAGTGGAGCTCGACGCACGGAACTTCGATGCGCGGATCAATCGCGGTCGAAGGCGTACACGGTGGTGTGGGCGTAGCGCTCGCCGGGGAGCAGCAGCGCCGGCGGGAAGCCCGCTTCGTTCGGGGCGTTCGGGAAGTGCTGGGTCTCGAGCGCGACGGCGCCGAAGCGCGGCGTCGCGAAACCGTTTCGAAAGTGCTGCGCGCCGTCGAAGCAGTTGCCGCTGTAGAGCTGGAGCCCCGGCAGCGTGGTGGAGACCGTCATCGCGCGACCGCTCCGGGGTGCGCGGAGGCGCGCCGCCGGACGCGTGAGGTCGCCGGCGCAGTCGAGCGCGAAGTTGTGGTCATAGCCGCCGCGCTCGGCGATCAGCGATCCGATGCGTGCGCCGATCGGGTGCGGTGTCGTGAAGTCGAACGGCGTGCCGACGACGGGCGCGATGCGCCCGGTCGGGATCCCGCTGGCGTCGACCGGCGTGTAGCGCGACGCGGCGATCCACAGCGCGTGGTCGAGGATCGGGCTCGCGCCGCCGTCTTCGAGGTTCCAGTAGGCGTGGCTCGCGAGGCTCACGACGGTCGGCGCGTCGCTGGTGGCGCTGCACGCGATTCGCAGCGTTGCACCCTCGAGCCGGTACGAAACGCGCGCATCGAGGTTGCCGGGGAAGCCTTCCTCGCCGTCGGCGCTCCGGTAGCGCAGCTCGACCGCGGACTCGCCGAGCGACTCGCCGTTCCACACCACCTTGTCGAAGCCGCGGCTGCCACCGTGCAGCGTGTGGGGGCCGTCGTTCGCGGTGAGCGGGAAGTTGCGACCCGCCAGCGCGAAGCGCGCGTTGGCGATGCGATTCGCATAGCGACCGACGATGCAACCGAGGCGCGGGTGCGGGCCGAGATAGCCGCGCGGGTCCTCGAAGCCGAGCGTCACGTCGCCGAGCCGGCCGCTCGCATCGGGCACGCGCAAGCGCATCAGCGTCGCGCCGTGGCAGAGGATCGTGGCTTCGAGGCCCGCCGCGCTGCGCAGTGCGAAGCTGCGGAGCGTGCGCGGCTCCGCGCTCAACGCGGGTCCGTTTTCGCCGCCACCAGGTAGGCCACCCAGGCCGGGTCTTCCTCGGCGCGCTTGCGCGGCCGGAAGATGCCGTTCGGCTCATTGGTCGAGGTTTCGGTGCCCTCCCAGTACACGGTGGCGGACTCGAAGCCCGCCTCGCTGAGCAATTCGCTCAGTTCCGGAATCGTCCACAGCCGCCAGTGATAGGTCCAGGCGCGCTCGATCTTCGAGCCGTCGCGGAATTCGAAGTGGATGTGACAGGACGCGTCGTGCGTGATCGGGTCGTAGCTGTGCTGGTCCCAGATGTAGGTGAAATTGCCGACGCGGCGGCGCTCCCGGCGCTTCTCCATCGACTCGGGTCCGCCGTAGGCGTCGATCACGAAGATGCCGTCGTTCTTCAGGTGCGCGTAGCAGTGGCGGAAGTAGTCGAGCAGCGCCGCGCGTTGCTTGAACAGGAAGAAGGAGAAGTTGAAGGCGACCAGCACGTCGGCCTTCGGGGTGCGCGCGGTGCGAACGTCCTCTTGCAACAGCGTGATGCGGCGCGCCTGCTCGGGGCGCAGCTTGCCGAGATTGTGGCGGCGGCCCCAATCGAGCGGATCGGGATCGAGGTCCACGCCGATGGCGCGGTTCTCTCGGTGCGCCTTCACCCAGGCTGCGGAGAACGCGGCGGTGCCGCAGAAGTCTTCTCGCAGCGTTCGCGGCGTGCGCCCGTAGATGCGTTCGTACATCCGGCGCACGCGGACCACGTCGCCTTCCGGGTCCTGCACTGCCTGCTGATAGAGCACGTAGCGGTCCGCGCGCTCGGCGAGCGTCAGCCCCGGGCGACCGCGACCGCTCGTCCGCTTGCGCCGGATTCGGCCGCCATTCACGAATGTGTGCGCTCCGAGTTGCATCCCGCCCTCATCCCCCGGTTTCGAGAGGCGCAGCTTGAGGCGCTCCGGCAACTCCCGCAAGCCCGGAGCCGATGCATGGGGAGTCTCGCTGCGCCGAGCTGCACGCTGCTTGCTGGCTCTCGAACGTGTCCGCCGTCACCTTCGCCGTCCCCGCGCGACTCACGGATAGACCGCCGGAGGCGGAATCCATGCGCGACTTCGGACCGGACCTCGAGCGCCGCCAATCCCTGCGACATCGACCGCACGCCGAGTGCGAGATCCGGGTCGGTGCGAACTCGCATCCGGCCACGATTGTCGACGCCTCGCGCGGCGGCCTCTTCGTGGCGACGGAAGCGCTCGTCTGGCGGAACGCGCTGGTGCGCGTGCGCTTCCGGGGCGCCGAGCGGATCGCGCTGGTCGTACACCAGCGCCAGATCCCGGCGCGCCTGCGCGCGCTGGTCCCGGGCGGCATCGGTCTGCGCTGGGTGTGCTCCACGCGTCCAGACTGAGCTCGCCCCCGAGATCACGCGGGAGATCGAGCCATGCCGTACATCGAAGGCCGCGTCGTGCACGACGCCGACGCGCACGTGGTGGAAACGCCCGACTGGCTGGTGCGCTGCGCGGACCCGTCGATCCGCGACCGCGTTCCGCAGCACCATCTCGCGACGACGAAGCCCGGTGAAGACCGGCTGATCGCGCACTTCACGCGCAAGCACCGCGACGCCGCCTACCGCGCGCACGACGCCCAACTCGAGAAGGGGGCGTCGCGCTTCCTGCTGCTCTCCTTCAAGAACCGCCTGGCGGCGTTGCCGTTGCTCGTGGATCTCTAGCGGCGCCTGCCGTGGCGACGCTTCGCCAAGCAGATGCTGGTGGTGGGCGTCGCGCGGCTCTGAGCTTCGGCGACGCGCCTACCGCGGTGGTGACGGCGCAGCTTCCCCAGCGAGCGACTCGACGTCGAGCACGTGTCCGCGCAGCGCGACGACCCGCACGCGCTCGCCTCTCGAAATCGCCGCGGCACCCGGCGACCGCCGTGCGCGCCACAGTTCGCGCCCGACGCGCACCCAGCCCTCGCCGCCGTCGATCGCGTCCTCCGCAAGGCCCGCCTCGCCGACGGGATGGGGCGGGACGTCGTTTCGTTCGTAGGCGCGCCGTACGAACGGGAAGAGCACGGCGTCCTTCGCGACGAAGAGCGCGAACGCCGCGAGCGCCAGCCAGCCCGTGACCCCGAACAGATCGACGGAAAGCGCGAGGATGCCCGCCGCGACGAGCCAGCCCGGCGTCTGGAAGAGCAGGTAGCGGAGCGCGACGCGCGCCGTGGATTCGCGCGGGCCGTTCGTCATCGCGCGCCAGCCGGCTTCAGGCGAAGCGCTTGATCAGCGCCTTCTTGAGCCTCGTGTAGGGCGGATACGCGAGCTTCGGATCGACCTTCGTGCTCTTCTTCAACACCGATTTGTGATGGCTGAAGGTCTCGAAGCCGTGGCGGCCGTGGTAGGCGCCCATGCCGCTCTCGCCGACGCCGCCGAACGGCAGATGCACGTTGCCGATGTGCCAGATGACGGTGTTCACGCTGACGCCGCCGGCGCTGGTGCGCGCGAGCACCGCGTCTTCCACCTCCTGGCGGTTCGTGAAGACGTAGAGCGCGAGCGGCTTCTCGCGCTGGTTCACGAAGCGGATCGCCTCGTCGACGCTCTCGACCGGCAGGATCGGCAGGATCGGACCGAAGATCTCCTCCTGCATCACCGGCGATTCGGGCGACACGTTGCGCAAGATGGTGGGCGCGATGTAGCGATCGGCGCGATCGACCTGGCCGCCCACCGCCGCGCTGCCGCTCTCCAGCAGCTTCGCGAGGCGATCGACGTGGGCGTCGCTGACGATGCGCGCGAGGTCGGGACTCCGCTGCGGATCGTCGCCGTAGAACCCGCGAATGTTCTTCGCGAGCAGCTGTACCAGCTCTTCCTCGCGCGAGCGGTGCACGAGCACGTAGTCCGGTGCCACGCAGGTCTGTCCGCAGTTCAGGAACTTGCCCCAGGCGATCCGGCGCGCGGCGACTTCGAGATCGCAGTCGGCGTCGACGATGCACGGGCTCTTGCCGCCCAGCTCCAGCGTCACGGGCGTCAGGTGCTTCGCGGCGGCCTGCATCACCACGCGCGCGACGCGGCCGTTGCCGGTGTAGAAGATGTGGTCGAAGCGCTCGTCGAGCAGCGCGGTG
>JAGSPS010000264.1 GCA_018262315.1 Deltaproteobacteria bacterium
TCATGTCGGGCGGGGAGTCGCTCCCCGTCCACAAGGACTCGCCCGGAATGCTGAGCGGGAAGCCGTTGCGCCTCACCAGCGGGCACACGCGCTGGAGCATCCACGCCATCTCGCGCGACCAGAAGATGCTGCTGCGCCTGCAGCGCGGCGGACCCAGCGCCTGGATGCACCCGGCCGACATGGCGTCGCGCGGGCTCGTCGACAACGACCGGATCCGCGTCTTCAACGATCACGGCGCCTTCGAGGCGCGCGTGCGGCCCGGCTCGCGCATGCAGCCGGGCATGGTCCAGATCTATCACGCCTGGGAGCCCTACCAGTTCAAGAAGTGGCAGGGGCAGCAGGCGCCGATCGCGGCGCCGTGGAAGCCGCTCCACCTGGCAGGCGGCTACGCGCAGCTCCACTACCGCATGTACTACGGTTCGCCGGGTCACAACCCTCGCGGTGTCGGTGTCGAGGTGGAGAAAGTCGTTTGAACGAGACACCCGGCCGGCGGGAGCGGAAGAAGCGCGCGCGCCGCGAGCGGATCTACGAGGCCGCTCGCCAGCTCTTTCTCGAGCAGGGCTATGCCGCCACCACGGTGGAACAGATCGCCGAGGCCGCCGACGTGGCGCAGACCACGTTCTTCAACCACTTCCAGAGCAAGGACGCCGTGCTCCGCGAGATGACGGGCGAGATCTCGGGTCATCTCGAGGCAATGCTGCAGCAGGAACTCGCCACGGCGGATACGGCCGAGCGCCGCATCCGCCGCTTCGCGACGCAGGCGCTCCGCGCGCTCGGCGCCACGGAAGGTCTCGCGCGTGAAGTCCTCCTCGAACTGCTCCGCAAGGCGTCCGGCCCCGGCACCGCGCTGCCCTACCTCGCGAGCGTCCGCGAGCCCTTCACCACGATCGTGCGCGAGGGCCAATCCGCAGGAGACGTCCGTCGCGACCTCGAGCCCAGCTTGCTCGCCGAACTCGTGATCGGCCTGCTCAACACCGCCCTGCTGGGCTGGCTGAACGACCCCGGCTACCCATTCGAGAAGCGCATGACGCAGTTCGTGGATCTGATCGCGGAGCTGATCCGACCCCGACCCGTGTAGTTCCGCCGCTGGTTCAGCGGATCTCGTAGTTGTCCATGATGAGGTACTCGAACCAGCTCGGAGGCAGCGCCGGCCGCAGGGCGACCATCGTGCGCTGCAGAAGACTCGCCACCGGGTAGCGAAGTCGCGGGCGCTCCGATTCGACGACCGCGACCACCTTGCGCACCACGGGCCCGATGTCCGAATTGCGGAGTTCGTCCTCGGCCATGCGGCCGACGGCGGCGCGGCAGCGCTCGTCGTAGGCAGACGCTGGGCCGCTCGCACGCGCCATGCGTCGCCTCGCGGTGAAGCCGGTCGCGAAATCTCCGGGCTCGACCATCGACACGTGGATGCCGAAGGGGCGCACCTCCATGCGAAGCGCCTCGGTGTAGGCCTCGACCGCAAACTTGGTTGCGCAGTAGAACGCCTGGAACGGCACACTCACGAGTCCTGCGAGCGAGCTGATGTTGACGATGCGCCCGCTCCGCCGCTCGCGCATGCCGGGCAGCGCGGCGCGACACAGGCGGTGCGTGCCCAGAAAGTTGGTCTCCAGCTGCGCCCTCGCCTCCTCGACCGTCGTGTCCTCGATCGCGCCCGCCACGCCGAATCCTGCGTTGTTGACGAGCACGTCGATGCGGCCCCGTTCCCGCAGGATCCGCTCGACGCCTTCAGCCACGCTCGCCTCGCTGTCGACGTCCATCGCGAGCGGCCGGTAGCTGTCAGCTTTCGCCGGCGCGGGAACGGTTCGCGTCGTCCCGTACACGCAGTAGCCACGCGCGTGCATGGCTTCGGCGATCGCCTTGCCGAAGCCGGACGAGGCGCCGGTGATGAGGACGACCTGTTCCGAACGCGTCATGGTGTGTTCCGTTCTTCGGGTGTGCCGCATCGGCGGGGCCGGTGTCCCGCGAGCGGATACTCGTCGGAAAGATGCTTTCCCGACAGGGGGACGCCTCGAGCCCTCGCCCCCCGTGGTACTTTGCACCGCGCACTCGTCGGGAGGGGGATCGATGCGTCAAGCGATGCGGCAGGACTGGGATGCGATCGTCGTTGGATCTGGACTCGGCGGACTGGCGTGCGCCGCGTATCTCTGTGCGGCGGGCCAGCGCACGCTGGTGCTGGAGTCGCACTCGGTGGCCGGCGGCAATTCACAGGTCTTCCGCCGCACCGTGCGCGGCAGCGAGTACGAGTTCGACGTCGGTATCCACTACATTGGCGAGTGCGGTCCGGATGGTCTCATCACCCGCATCCTGAACGGCATCGGGCTCGCGGAACGCATCGTGTTCCGCCCGCTCGACCCGGACGGGTTCTCGACGCTGGTGTTCCCCGATCTGCGCTTCCGCGTGCCGGTCGGTTGGGATCGCTACCGGGCACGGCTGCTCGAAACCTTCCCGGACGAGGCCGAGCCGCTCGGCCGCGTCGTGGATCTGATGCGCGAAATCGGCGAGCAGGGCCGCCGGCTCCAGAATCAGGACGTCGGGATGGGGGAACTCTTCGCGTCGGCGCCGAACGTCGCGCAGTGGGGCCTGCAGCCGATCACCGAATTGTTTGCCGCACACGGGCTCTCGCAGCGCGCACAGGCGGTGCTGCTCGGCGAGCAGGGCGATTACGCGGTGCGGCCGTCGAAGACGCCCGCGGTGCTCGCGGCCGGTCTCACCGATCACTACATGCGCGGCGCGTTCTACCCCGAAGGCGGCGGTCAGGTGATGGCGGCGCGGCTGATCGAGGCTATCCGCGCCTACGGCGGCGAGGTGCGCGTGCGCGCCGGGGTCGAGCGCATCGTCGTGGAAGGCGGCCGCGTGCGCGGCGTCGTGTTGGCAAAGGGCGGCGAGCGCATCGATGCGCCGGTCGTGGTCTCGAACGCGGACCTGAAGCGCACCGTGCTCGAGCTGGTCGGCGCCGAACACTTCAAGCCCGCGTCGGTCGAGCGCGTGCGCAGCTTCCGCATGTCGCTGCCGCTCTTCGCGAGCTATCTCGATCTCGACGTGGATCTGGCCGCCCTCGGCGTGCCCAACACCAACTACTGGATCTGGGGCAGCTACGACCTCGAGGCCGTCTATGCGGAGCTGGAGAGCGGCAAGATGAGTTCGACGCCGCTCGCCTACGTCACCGCGGCATCGCTGAAGGATCCCAGCAATCCGCGCCTCGCGCCGCGTGGTCACACCAATCTCCAGATCATGACGCTGGTCCCGCGCGAGTACGCGCCCTGGCACGTCGAGCAGGGGCCGCATGAGGCGAAGAGCAATCGCTACCACCTCGACGTCGAGTACCGGCGCACCAAGCGGGAGCTGGTGGAGCGGCTGATCGGCATCGCGGAGGGCGTGATCCCCGGACTCGGGAAGCACGTGGTGTGGAGGGAATCCGCGACCCCAGTGACACAGGAGCGCTTCACGCACTCGACGGGCGGAACGTCGTACGGCATCGAGTTCGCGACCGATCAGATGGGCCCGCTGCGGATGGGGCCCGCGACCGACGTCGGCGGGCTCTATCTAGCCGGCGCGAGCACGCCGTCGGGTCACGGCATCGGCGGCGTGCTGCGCAGCGGTGTGATCGCGGCGAGCGCGGTGCTCGAAGCCGACTTGATGGGCATCCTGCGCAGCGGCGAGCGGATCGGCGATCCGGGCCGGCTGCCGCCGCTCGTCGCCAACTGGGACCCCTGGCGCGCGAGCCGCTGAGCGTCGAGACGACGAGGGGAGACGCGTGAGACAGCGAAATCGCGGGGAGCGCGGCCTCTCGCGCCGGGCCTTCTTGGCGGGCACGGCCGTGGGCGGTGCAGGCATGTGGGCGGCGGCCGTGCTCCCGCGACGCCTGCTCACGAACGATCCGAATCGGCCGCCGGCTCTCTACGAGTTCTACGTCGACAGCTTCTGGATGCAGTCGGCGGGGATGTGGGAGGAGCCGATTCGCCCACCGCTGCGCGGCCGACACAAGGCAGATGTGGCAATCGTGGGCGGCGGTTTCGCGGGCATGGCGACCGCGTACCACCTCGCGCGACGCTTTCCCGCGAAGCGGATCGTGCTGCTGGAGGGCGCGCGCTGCGGCTACGGCGCCAGCGGGCGCAACGGCGGCTTCGCGGATCCGGGGATGCCGGGGCTCGACTACGTGTACGAGACCCACGGACCCGAGGGCGCACGAGCGTACTACGACGCGACGCTGCTCGGCCTCGGTCAGATCGGCGCGTTCGTCGGCCAGCACGGCGTGGACTGCGACTTCGAGCAGAACGGGAGCCTCGAGCTCGCCACCGAGCAGGCGCACCTCGACGAGTTCGGGGAGCAGAAGCGCCGCTTCGACGCGATGGGGATCGAGACGTCGCTCCTCGACAGTGCAGCGCTGCGCAAGGTCGTGCATTCCGAGCGCTTCGTGGGCGCGCTGCGGCTGCCGGGCCCCGCGATCCTGAATCCCGCGAAGCTCGCGCTCGGCATGCGACGCACGATCGAGTCGCTCGGGGTCGTCGTCTCCGAACGCTCCAAGGTGTTGCGCATCGAGCCCGGATCCAGCGTGCGCCTCATCACCGAGTTCGCGGAGCTGGAGGCGCCGCAGGTAGTCGTCACACTGAACGGCTACGCGCCGCAGCTCGGCCTGTTCCGCGATCGCATCCTTCCGCTCTGCAACTACGTGGTCGCGACCGAGTCGCTCTCTGCGGCGCAGTGGGACGCGATCGGCTGGTCCGGCCGCGAGGGCCTGTCCGACGCGCGCGTGCAGTTCATGTATCTGCGGCGCAGCGCCGACGACCGCATCGTCTTCG
>JAGSPS010000265.1 GCA_018262315.1 Deltaproteobacteria bacterium
CGCGCGGGCGCGAGAAGACGCGCACGACGCCCGAGCCGTCGTCGGCGGCGAAGGCGTGGCGATCCGCGAGCGGCGCGAGATGGCGCGCGAGCAGCGCGGACACCGCATCGACACCCGAAAGCGATACGCGCTGCTGCGACCAACCGGGCAGTCGCGCAGTCCAGCCCGCGTCGTCCGGCGCCGGCACTTCGCGCACCACGCGGTGGATCGGCAGCAGCAGCGTGCCGGGTGCATAGGCGTTCGCGAAGTAGCCGAGTGCGAACTCGAAGGGGGCGTCCTTTGCTTCCCCCCCCGCCCGGGCGCGCCGTTCGTCGCGGTACGCCAGCGCCGTCTCGTAGCGGTGGTGGCCGTCGGCGATCACGACGGGGCGATCGGCGAGGAAACCGCGCAGGGCGTCGAGCCCGTCCGCATCGGCGACGGGCACGAGCCGGTGCTCGACGCCCGCCGCGTCGTGCGCCACCGCGGCGGGCCCGGCGTCGAGCCGGGCGGCGAGCAATGCATTGAGCGCGCGCTGCGGGTCTTCGTAGAGCAGGAAGACGCTCGACAGGTTGGCGGCCGTCGCGCGCAAGTGTTTGAGGCGATCCGCCTTCGGTCCCGAGAGCGTGCGCTCGTGAGGCCGCACGATGCGGCGCGCGTAGTCTTCGAGATGCAACAGCGCGAAGAAGCCGTCGCGCATGTGCTCGCTGCCGTCGGGCGCCGTGAAGCGCTGGCGCAGCGCGTACACGGCGGGACGCGCGTCGCGCCGCAGCGCGCCGTCCTGCTGCCACGCGGCGAGCGTCTGCGCGACCTCGCGGTAGTCGGTCGACGCCTCGTCGGCCGCGTCGCGCGTCAACTCGAGGCGGATCGCGTTGTGCGGATCGCGGTCCCAGTAGACCGCTCGCTCGTCGGGCGCGATCACGTCGTAGGGCGGCACCACGACGCGATCGAGGGCAACGCGCGCCGGGTCGTAGCGCAACGCGCGAAACGCTCGGACGTCGGTCATGCCATGGTCCCCCGCAACAGCGGATCGAGAACATCGCGGCCGAGCGCACCCCAGCGCAGCACGATCGGCTTCGCGCCGGTGAGATCGACGACGGTACTTGCCCGGCCGCCGCCGGCGTCGAGCCCGTCGCCGACGAACAGCAACGGCGCATCCGCGTCGCCCGTGCAGGCGAGCGCCGCTTCCGCGCGCGTGCGCGCCGGCGCCTCCCCGCGTCGATTCAAGCTCGTCGCGGTGATCGGGCCGACCCCCGCCGCCTCGAGCGCGCGCGCCAGCGACCCCGCGACGGGATGCGGCGAGCAGCGCACGCCGAGCGCGCCGTCGCTGCGCGCGACGCCCTTCGCAAAACGCGCGCGGCACGGAACCACCAGCGTGAGTGGGCCCGGCCAAAACGTGTTGGCCAGCTCGCGCGCGAGCCGGGCGGCCTCGATGCCGAGCGCCGGCAACGCAGCGGCGCCCGTCACCAGCACCGAGAGCGGCTGATCGTCGGCGCGCTGCTTCCATTTCCGCAGCCGCGCGACGGCCTCATCCGAGCGCGCGTCGGCGCCGAGGCCCCAGAGCGTCTCGGTCGGAAACGCCAGCAGCCCGCCGGCTGCGACGCGCGCCACCGCCTCCGCGAGCGGATCGCGACGCACCGTTGATGCCTTCATGCCAGCACCCCGCGCGCCGCGATGTCGCGGCGCAGCTGCATCGCTTCGAACGAGATCTGCGCGCAGGCGGCGTAGGCGCGACGCTGCGCTTCGGCCACCGTGGCGCCTCGCGCGGTGACGCCGAGCACGCGTCCGCCGGCGCTGACGAAGCGTCCCGCGTCGTCGCGCCGGGTCCCCGCGTGAAACACCAACACGTCGGGATCGCGTTCGGCCTCGGCCAGGCCCGCGATGACCTTGCCCGTCGCGTACGCGCGCGGATAGCCGCCCGAGGCCAGCGCCACGCACACCGCCGCGCCGTGCCACTCGGGTGCGGCGACACCTTCGAGGCGGCCGCGCGCGGCGGCGTCGAGCAGCGGGAGGAGATCCCCTTCGAGGCGCAACATCAGCACCTGCGTTTCGGGGTCGCCGAAGCGCACGTTGAACTCGACCACTTTCGGCGTGCCGTTTGCCTCGATCATCAGCCCGACGAAGAGGACGCCCCGGAACGGCGCTCCCTCCGCGTCCATGCCGCGGATCGCCGGGTACACGATCTCTTCGAGCACGCGCTTCTCGATCGCAGGCGTGAAGACCAGCGCCGGCGAGTAGGCGCCCATCCCGCCGGTGTTCTCGCCGCGATCGCCGTCGAGCGCGCGCTTGTGGTCCTGGGCGCCGGCGAGCGGCACGATGCTGTGTCCGTCCGAAATCGCGTAGTACGAGACTTCCTGGCCGACGAGGCGCTCTTCGACGACGACGCGCGCGCCGGCTGCGCCGAAGCGGCGCTCGCCCATGATCTCCCCGAGCGCGCGTTCCGCGTCGGCCGGTCCGTCGCACACCGCGACGCCCTTGCCGGCCGCGAGCCCGTCCGCCTTCACGACGCAGGGCCCGCCGAGCTTGCGGACGTACGCGCGCGCCGCTTCGAGTGTGTCGAACACCGCGAAGGCCGCGGTCGGAATTGCGTGGCGCTGCATGAACTCCTTGGCGAACGACTTGCTGCCTTCGAGCTGCGCGGCCGCGCGCGACGGACCGAACACCGCGAGACCCGCGTCGCGCAGGCGATCGGCGATCCCCGCCACGAGCGGATCCTCGGGACCGACGACGACGAGATCGACCTGTTCGCGGCGCGCCAGCGCCAGCACCGCGTCGGCGTCACCTGCGGCAACGGCCGGAAAGCACTGCGCCTCGCGCGCCATGCCGTCGCTGCCGGGCGCCGCGAGCACGCGGGTCGCGTGCGGGCTCTGCGCGAGCTTCCAGGCGAGCGCGTGCTCGCGTCCGCCGCTGCCGAGGATCAACACCCGCACCGCGTCAATCTCTCCTAGTGGCGGAAATGGCGCGCTCCGGTGAAGACCATCGCGATGCCGAGCCGGTCGGCCGCGGCGATCACTTCGGCGTCGCGCGTCGAGCCACCCGGCTGCACGCAGGCGCTGGCGCCCGCGGCGATCGCGGTCTCGAGTCCGTCCGGGAACGGGAAGAACGCATCGCTCGCGAGCACCGAGCCAGCCAGCGAGTTGCCGACCCGCGCCGCCTTCGCCTGCGCCACGTGCACCGCGTCTACGCGCGAGGTCTGCCCGCCGCCGATCGCGAGCGTGCGGTCGGCCTTCGCGAAGACCACCGCGTTGCTCTTCACGTGCTTCACGACCTTCCAGCCGAAGGCGAGCGCGCGCAGCTCGTCTTCGGTCGGCTTGCGCGCCGTCACCACGGTGGCCACGCCGGCGTTCTCGTGCGAGAGGTCGGGCTGCTGCACGAGCAGGCCGCCGAACACGTGGCGCACGTCGAACTCGCTGCGGTCGATGCGCTCGGGCCGGTAGCGCAGCAGGCGCCGGTTCTTCTTCTTGCGCAGGAACTCGAGCGCGTCGGGCGCGAACGTGGGCGCGATCAACACCTCGGTGAAGATCGCGTCGACTTCCTTCGCGAGCGCCATGTCGAAGGGCCGGTTCACGGCGATGATGCCGCCGAACGGCGAGTCCGGATCGGTCGCGTAGGCCGCGCGCCAGGCATCGAGCGGAGTCGTGCCCTGCCCCACCCCGCACGGCGTGTTGTGCTTGAGGATCGCCAGCGCGCAGTCCTCGCTGGCGTCGAAGTCGAGGATCAGCGCCAGCGCAGCCTGCGCATCGACGACGTTGTTGAACGACAACTCCTTGCCGTGCAGCGACTCGACCGCTTCGAGAAAGCTTCCGTAGAGCGCGGCGCCCTGGTGCGGATTCTCGCCGTAGCGGAGCAGTTGCGCGCGCGGCAGGTCGATCTGCAAGCGGCTCGGGAAGAGTTCGGCCCCGGCGGCAGGCGCCGCGACGTGCTTCGACAGCCACGCGAAGATCGCCGCGTCGTAGCGCGCGGTGCGGCCGAAGGCGGCGACGGCAAGCCGCCGGCGCGTCGCGTCCAAAAGCGCGCCGTCGTTGTCCTTGAGCTCTGCCAACACCGCACTGTAGTCGGAGGGATCGGTGACGACACCCACGTAGTCGTGATTTTTCGCCGCCGAGCGGATCATCGAGGGGCCGCCGATGTCGATGTTCTCGATCGCGTCCGCGAGCGCGACGCCCTCGCGCGCGACGGTCTTCTCGAACGGGTAGAGGTTCACGACGACGAGATCGATCTCGCGCAGCTCCTGGGCCGCCATGTCGTCGCGGTCGCCCGGGTGGTCGCGGCGCGCCAGGATGCCGCCGTGGATGCGCGGGTGCAGCGTCTTCACGCGACCGCCGAGCATCTCCGGACTGCCGGTGAGCTGTGCCACATCGACCACGGCGAGGCCCGCGTCGCGCAGCGCGGTGGCCGTGCCGCCCGACGCCACCAACTCGACGCCGAGTGCCTCGAGACCGCGGGCCAGCTCGACGAGTCCTGTCTTGTCGGAAACCGACAACAGCGCGCGCGCCACGCGCCGCGAGCGCAGGGCGCGCGGCGCCTGGCCCTCTGTGCCATGAGGGTGGGGGGCCATCGAGATCTCCTTGAGGCCGAGGCGGGGAGGGGGAACGGGGGTGATTTACCCGTGCGCTCGGGTCAAGTCAATCGCCGCGGGCGCGACTAGAACCCATCTCAAAAATCCGGACCGAGCCGGGCGCGGGAATTCGGGCCGAGCCCGATGAGTCAGAGGGCTTCGCGGCGAGGCGCGAAAGCGCAGCCATAGCCGAGCTATGGCGAGCTTTCGCAACGAAGCGATCGGCCCGAAGGCCCGTGAACCGGCGACGGGAGGATTTTTGA
>JAGSPS010000266.1 GCA_018262315.1 Deltaproteobacteria bacterium
CGCGCGTTGCCCCGGTGAAGATCCGCGACGTGCGTCTCGTCGCGACCGCCGCCGCACCCGGCGGCTTCCCGCGCGAAGGCATCGCCGAGGTCGCTTTCCTGGGGCGCTCCAACGTCGGCAAGTCGAGTCTTCTCAACGCGCTGGTCGGGCGGAAGGCGCTTGCCCGGACTTCGTCGACGCCCGGCAAGACGCGCCTCGCGAATTTCTTCCTGGTCGAGCGCGACATGACCACGCGCGCCGCGCGCCGCGTGCTCTTCGTCGACCTGCCGGGCTACGGCTGGGCGAAGGTCGCGAAGACCGAACGCGCGGCCTGGCAGAAACTCGTCGAGTCCTACCTCGGGGGTCGCGCGCCGCTGCGCCTGGCGATCCTGCTCCACGACGTGCGCCGCGACCCGACCGACGAGGAACGCGATCTGCTCGCGTGGCTCGCCGCGCGCGAAGTGCCGGCGCTCGTCGCGATCACCAAGAGCGACAAGCTGGCGCCGATGCGCCGCGCCGAACGCGTGAAGCAACTCGTGCGCGACTACGGGCTCGCGCCCGAGGCGATGATCGCGACGTCCGCAGAGAAGAAGGACGGCATCGACACACTGTGGCGCGCGATCGACGCACGTCTCGCGTAGCAATCCGCCCGACCGCCAGTCCGAAGCTGTCCACCCCTTTGCCTCGGCTCGTGACGGACGAGGCGACGGGCGTCGAGTCCCTGCGAAAGCTGCGCTGGCATTCCCGAGCTAGCCGCCGTCGTTCCTCACCCGCGATGGTCCCCGGAACCGAGTTCTTGCCGGAGCGATCGCGTCTTGGGATTCGAGGTCGAAACGGGATACGTGCTGCGAGTCCGCTTCGAGGATGGCAGCGTCCAACGGATCGATCTCGAGCCCGTACTCGAGGGCGAGACCTATGGTCCGCTGCGCGATCTCGAGCTGTTTCGGTCGGTGCGAATCGATCCCGAGGCGCACACGCTGGTCTGGCCGAACGGCGCGGATTTCGACCCCGCCACGCTCCACGACTGGCCCCGCTACGCCGCCGCATTCGCCGAGCGTGGGCGCATCTGGCGGACGCGCGCCGGCGGCTGAGGGCCCTACCTCTTCTGCGAGGCATCGCCGGCTTCGTCGCGAGCGCGACGCCCTTGACGCCGGCTCCTGAGCGGCGGTGGCGGACGTCAGAATTCGGGCGGCCGTTGCAGCATCTCGCGGCGGGCGATCCACAAGCCGGGCGCCATCGGCAGCCAGAAGCTGAAACCGCGCAGCAACAGCGTCGCGGCCATCGCCGGCTCGAGCGCGATGCCGTGCACGTGCAGCATCGCCACGCAGGTTCCCTCGAAGGTGCCGAGGCCCCCGGGTACCCAGGCGAGGGTCGCGACCACCGACGCGACGACGAAGCTCGCGAACACCAGCTCCGGCGCGACCGGCGTCACCAGGGCGTGCAGCACGACCGCCAGCGTTGCGGCATCGAGCGCGAAGATGCCCAGCTGCATGGCGGTCGTCTCGATGCCGAGGCGCAAACTGAAGAGCGGACCGGGCGGGGCCTCGGCGAGCGCCGCAAGCGTCTCGCGCACGACGGGCAGCCGAAGCAGAAAGCCGGGCAGGCGCTGCGCCGCGCGACCGCGCAGCAGGAACACGGCGAGCAGGACACCGGCGGTGAGCACCGCGAAGACGATCGCGAGCGCGAGCAGGGCGCGATGCACTTCGCCTCGATGCGCGAGGATCCCGAGCGCGATGGCGAGGGAGATCGCGTAGGCAACGTACGAACTGGCGAGTCCCGCGAGCATGGCCGTGACGGAAAAACCGCGCGGCACACCACGGCCGCGCAGGGAGCGAAGCACCAACACGGTCCCACTCAGGCCCGCCGAGGGGAGCGCCTGGTCGGCGAAGAGCTTCGCGAGCCCGAGCGGCAGCAGGTCCCGCAGCCGCACGCTCATTCCGCTGTGCTTCAGCGCGCGCTGCCAGACGCCTGCGGCGCAGGCGTAGGTCGCCGCCTGGAGCGCGATCGCGACGCCGAGCCAGAGTGGCCGCGCATCCCGCGCAAGCTCGAGAAAGCGCCGGGGTTCGCCGCGATGCGCCACGAGCACTGCGAGCCCGACTAGCAGCACGCCACCCGAAATCCACCCGGCGCGAGCCGTGAGTCTGGCTGGGTGTCGGGCCGTTCCCTGCTCCTTGGGAGCACTCACCGGAACAGATCCTGGCGGGGATCGCGCAGCAGCGCGTGGATGTCGCCGTCGCCCTCGACCGCGACCCCCTCGATCCACACCGCGGGCACGCCCGCGTCCTTTCCCATCAGCAAGCCGGCCGCCGCGGCGAGCTGGTCGACGAGCGCCATGTTGGTGACTTCGAGGGTGCGGCCGACGAGATCGCTGCGGCCGCGCCAGTCCGAGAGCGGTGCGATGCCGGCGCAGCCGATCGCGACGTCCACGAGCCCCTCGCGCCAGGGACGCCCGAAGGTGTCGGAAACGAGTACGCCGAGCGGGCCGTCGCCAGCGGCGAGGAGTGCGTCGCGCAAGCGGCGCGCCGATGCGTCGGGATCTTCGGGGAGCAGCACCGCGTAGCCTTCGCCGGGTGCGTTCGAGAGGTCGACGCCGGCGTTGGCGCACACGAATCCGTGCCGCGTCTCGGCGATCCACACCCCGTGCGCATGGCGCACCACGCGCGCCGTCTCGCGCATCACGATCTCGACGTGGCGGGGATCCTTGCCGTCCTCGGCGGCGATGCGCCGCGCTTCCGCCGACGGCTCGACGTCGGCGAGCCGCACGATGCGGCCCTCCGCCTTCGATACCACCTTCTGGCACACGACGAGTACGCCGTCGGAGAGTCGCGCGTCGCTGCCGCGCGCGGCGGCGCGGAGCAGCGCGGCGAGGTCGTCTCCCGCTCGAACGGCGGGGATGCCGTGCAGCGGCACGAGGCGGATCGGGGCCGCCTTCACGCGTGCCTCTCGACGCCGAGCGCGCGCAGCGCGGCGCGCGTGTGCGCGCCGCCCTCCGGTGTGGAGAGGAACGCGCGCAGTGAGGCTTCGTCGTCGAGGTCGATCGCGAGCGACGCGAGCGGCAGCTCGACGAGCGGCACCTGCGCCGCGCGCGCGGCGTCGCGGTGCGCGTTCGCGCTGTTTGCGCCGAAGCGCGACGGGATGGCGCCGTGCGGTTTGCGTGCGAGCGCCGCGGTGCCGCCGTCGCGGGCGGGCGCCAGCACCGCGCACGGCGCCGCTGCACGCGCGAGCGCCGCGAGCATGGCTTCGAGGTCGGCCGTGCGTGCCCCCGCCACGTCGCCGAGGACGACCAGGGTTCCATCGCGCGCCGCCTCGCCGAGATCGCGCGCGGCGCGGTCGATCGCCTCGTTGAGGCCCGGATCGTCGCCGAGCAGCGCGCGCGCCCCGGCGCGTTCGGCCGCCTCGGCGACGGCGGGATCCGGCGTCACGACGCCGATCGCGTCGAGTCCGCGCACGCCGCGCAGCGCCGCGACCACGTCGCTGCGAGATGCTTGACCGGCACGATCGCTGCTGTCACCCGCGCAACTCGTGATTCCGCTCGCCGCCAAGTCCATGATTCCGCTCGCCGCCGGACGGCGGCGAGCCAACACGGGTCAGGTCGCTTGCGAGTTGGAGAGCTTCGGATGCGAGGTTTGCGGCGGCGTCGGCATTGCGCATCACGGTGTCGGTGACGCGGACGGCGAGACCGAGCGCTTCGACGTCGGCGCGCTGGGCGGCGTCGCGCAGGTCCATCACGTAGCCGCGCACCCAGTCGCGATAGAAACCCGCGACGCCGCGCGCGGAGACTTCGACGCCGATGCCGCGCAGCAGCCGATCGGCGGGTCCCTTCACCGGCGCGCCGCCGATGATCGGCGACACCGCGACCACGGGCGCGCGCGCCGCGGCGATCGCTTCGCGCACACCGCGCACCGCGATGATCGGCCCGATCGAGACGACCGGATTGCTCGGACACACGAGGATCACGTCGGCAGCGCGGATCGCTTCGATCACGCCGGGCGCCGCGCTGGCTGCCCGCGCAGCAGCGAGGTCGACGGCTTCCACTTCGTCCGGTGCGCCGTCGCGCGCGAGGTACTCCTCGAAGTGCACGCGCCGGCCGCCACGCAGCAGCACGTAGGTGGGACAGGGGGCTTCCGACATCGGCAGGATGCGAACCGCGACGCGGTACGTGCGCCGCACTTCGTCGGTGATGGCCGCGAGTCCGGCACCTTCGCGGAGCCGCAAGCTTCGGTGCAGGCAGGTGGCGAGGTCGCGGTCGCCGAGCCGGAACCAGGTCGGGTGGCCGAGCGCGCCGAGCGCCTCGACGGCGTGAAACGAATCCCCCGCGAGGCCGTAGCCCTTCTCGCGGTCGACGCGACCGGCGAGCGTGTAGGTGACGATGTCGAGGTCCGGCGAGACGTGGACGCCGTAGAAGTCGAGGTCATCACCGGTATTGCCGACGACGGTGATCCGCTCCGGATCGACGACGCGCGCGAGACCGGCGAGGAAACGCGCGGCGCCGACGCCTCCCGCGAGCGCGACCACGCGCGGGGCGCCGCCATCCGCGCTCGGGCCTGCGGTCACGGCGTCGGTGCGGTGGGCTGGATCTTGTTGCGGCGCTCGCGCAGCGTCTGGAGGTCGGCCTGGAGCTTCGGCAAGCGCTGGGAGATCTCGCGGAAGGCGGGGTCGTCGACGAGCGGCGTGGTGCGCTGCTCGTCGGAGGTGCTGATCAGCGCCGCGAGCGTGTCTTCCCGCTTCGCGATCTCGCCCTCGATGCCTTCGATCTGCTGGTCGAGTTCGGTCAGTGCGGCCTGCTGCTCGGGATCGAGCGGGGCGATCGGCGCCGGCGGCGGTGACGACACCGCAGAGGTCTCGTCGCGAACATCCTGGGAGAACGGGGTCGGCGCGGCGATCGTGGTCGGCTCGGCTTCGCGTGCAGCCTCGGTCTCTGGTTCGGCTTCCGCTTCCCCGGTCGCTTCGCTTGCGGCTCCCGTTTCGGCGGCGGGTGCCGTGCTCGGCGCCGCGATCGCTGCCACGTCCGGCGCCGGTTCCGCGGGCGCGGCAATCGGCTCGCCTCCGGCGGCCGCAGCGGGCGCGGTGTGCACCACGTCGCGCATCAGATCCTCGCGATGCGGCTGCGCGGCGACGTCGGGCGGCCTTGCGGGAGTGGCAGCGCCGCGCGACTCGACGCGATCGCGGATCGCGCTCGGGATGTTGTCGCGATCGGTCGTGTAGTGGGCGATGCCGTTCTCGTCGACCCACTTGTAGATGGTGGGCGGCTCCGCCTGCGCATGCGTCGCGATCACGAGGAACGCGACCGTCGCGGCGAATCTTCTTTAGGCCGCCGACGGCGTCAAGCTGCCGCGTGGACTGGCGTTGGTGGCCGTGTGCGGCGCTCGCTTCACAGCGGCGACGCGGCGCGCTGCGAGCGTCCTCGCGAGGCGGCACGCGACTTGCTCCCGCTGTTCCGCGTGGGTCGCATTTCCCGCCGCGCAGTCGCTGTGTTGCTCGCGCTGTTGCCCGTCTCCGCGGCTGCGGAGGCCGAGCGCGTCGTGTCCGGCGCGTCGGCCTGGCGGCTCGCGGCGCCGGCCGCCGACGAGGCCGGTGCGACGGCCGTCGCGGTGAGCGCCGACGCCCGCTGGGCGATGGGGGACGGCCGCGGCGTGCGACTGCGCGACGCGGCGGGCGCGTGGCGCCAACTCGATCTGCGCGGGGCCGTGCGCGACCTCACCTTCGCCCCCGACGGCGCGCTCTGGATCGCGAGCGCCGAGGGATTGTGGTGCTTCGCGGGTGGGCGCCTCGCGCTGCGCACGCCGGCGCCTGGCGACGAAGATCGCGACACGCTGCGCGTCGCGGTGACATCGCACGCGGTCGCGGTCGCGACCTCGGGCGGTGTGTACTGGAGTCGCGACGGCGTGCGCTTCGCGCGTGTCGAGGCGGCGTTCGGCGAATCGCCGGTCGCGGGACTCGCGCTCGAGGAGGGCGCCAGCGCTGCGACGCGGCTGTGGATCGCGTCGGAGCGCGGGCTGCTGCTTGCCGAGCTGCCCGCGCTTCGCGGCGTCGCAGGCGTCCGCGCCACGCGCGTGGAATTGCCATTCGATCTGCGCCCGGCGCTCGACGTCACGGTGTCCGGCGGGCGCGTGTTCGCACTCGGACCCGCGAATCTGCTCGAGCGAGCGGTCGACGGCTCGTTTCGCGTGCAGCCGACCGAGCTTCCGCCCGGTTCGACACCGATTCGCGTGAGTGCCGCGACGGGCGTCGTCCTGATCGCGACCGATCGCGGCCTCGTCGCCGCGCCGGCCACGTCCGGACCGTGGCAGCGCGCTGCGGCGCCCGCGGGCAGCACGCCGGCACTGGACGTCGCGATCGCGGGGGACCAGGCGCTCGTCGCGGGTTCGCGCGGACTGCTCGTCGGAAGCCTGCAGGAAGCGGCGAGCGCGCGCTCCTCTCCGCTCGTCGACACACATTCAGCGTCGTGCGACCCGCCGATCCTCGAGGTTCAGCGCGCGGCGCTCCGCTATCTGCATCTCGACGGCGACCCCGCCGCTGCCATGCGGCGCGGCGTGCGCCTGCGCGGGCTGCTGCCGATCGTCACGCTCGAGGGTCGCAAGGGGCACGGCGGCGACACGCGCCACAGCTACGACGAGGCGTTCATCTCGGGCGGCTACCGGAAGCTCTCCGACAGCGACGCCTTCAGCACTCACGATCGCGACGTGCTGATGCGTTTCACCTGGGACCTCGGCGACACGCTCTACAACCCCGAGCAGATCGACGTTTCGAACGAGGCGCGCCGGCTCGTCGAATTGCGCGACGACGTGCTCGACGAACTCGACCAGCTCTACTTCGACCGCCGCCGCGCCCTCGACGCTGCCGCTGCCGCGGCGGCCGATCCGGGCGAGGCAGCGCGCGAGCGGCTGCGCGCCGAAGAACTCGCCGCGGGCCTCGACGGCTGGACCGACGGCTGGTTCGGGCGCAGCGCCGCGTGTGCGCGGCCGTGAACGGCAAGCACTCATCCCGTAACGGAGGGAATCTCATGCAACGCTCGAATCCGACACGGCGGGCAGCGGCTCGTGTCCTCGTCTGCTGCGGCGTGCTCGCCGCGGCGCCCGCGGCGCACGCGCTGCCGCTGATCTCGGAACTCTTCTACGACGCGGAGGGAACGGACGACGGCAAGTCGTTCGTGGAGCTGTGCGGAACGCCGGGTGCGTCGCTCGACGGCCTGCGGCTCGAAGTGGTGAACGGCGCCGACGGCGCCGTCGTCGCGACCCTCGACCTCTCGGGCGCCTTCCCCGCCAGTGGTCTCTTCGTCGTCGCCGACCACACCGCCGCCGGCGTCAGCAGCGTCGCCGGTGCGGATCTGCTGCTCGACTTCGACATCCAGAACGGGCCCGATTCGCTGGTGTTGCGCAGCGTTGCGGCGTTGCTCGACGCCGTCGGTTTCGGCGTCTTCGGGCCAACGGAGGTGTTCGCGGGCGAAGGCTCGCCCGCGATCGACGTGCCGGCGGGCGCAAGTCTCTCGCGGCGTTTCGCGAACGTGGACAGCGGCGACAATGGCGCGGACTTCGTGCAGCTGTCGGTGCCGACACCGGGCAGCGCGTCCCTCGCGGCGCTGCCCGAGCCCGGGACGGCTTCTCTATGCGCCCTCGGGCTCGTCGCACTTGCGACGCGGCGTCGCTCGCGCTGAGGAAGAACCCGGCTCGGCGGTCCTGGCGACGGGCCACCTGTCTCGGCGACGGGCGTCTAGCCCCCTTGCGACCGTCGCCCCGGCGCTCCGGTGTCCGCAGAGTGCGGGCGCCGGAGCGCCCTTCACTTCTGCTCAGGCCGATCGAGCTGCGGGCCGATAGGCAAGAGTCGTTGCATGCCCGCTGGGGGTCGCGCAAACTGGGCGCGCGCTCGGCGAACCGCGCAACGGACATTCGGTGTCGCGCTTGGCTTTCTCTTCGATCTTGCCTTGCGTTCGGTCTTGTGGGGGGCGAAACCCCGGATGCTCCCGGGCTTCAATACGAACGTTCGTCACGGTGGCGTGCTGTTCCACGTTCAGACGGAGGACAGTGGGCGCGCGCATCCGCACGTCATCACCCACCTCTACCACGGTGGGACGATCCTCGCGTCCGAGAAGCGCAGCTACGCCGAGCAGCTCGAAGCGCTCGATCTCTCGCGGCGCGTCCGCGAAGTGATGGACGCCCAGCATCACGCGATGCTGGGACGCCTGCGCGGCGGCGAACTCGACGAGCAGATCGAGCAGCGCCTCGGCGCCGACGTGTTCTCGTCGGCCGGCGCCAGGTCGAAGAGCGGTTCGGGCCGCACCGAACGCGCCGGCTCCGACTCGGAGCCGGAGCCCACGATTCCGCCCGAAGTCGTGCGACCGTTCGCGCCGCCCACGACGCCGGTGACTTCTCCCGCGTCCGCCAGCGTTGCTGCGGCGGCGGCACGAGGGGAAGCCGGCGTGGCAGAGCGGCCGCTCGACGAGATGATCCTCGACTACCTGGTCGAGGCGGCTCGCCGGCGCAAGCGCCGAGCGGAATGACGCCGGGCGCGCCCGCTCGCGCGACCGCGGAGGCCGCCCCGGCCCCGCGCGCCGGCGGCGACCCGCTGATCCGGCTCTTCCACGTGTCGAAGTCGTACAGCGCCGGGACCTTCGCGTTGCGCGACGTGTCGGTCGAGGTGAAGAAGGGCGAGCTGGTGTTCCTGACCGGCCCGAGTGGCGCGGGCAAGACGACGCTGATGAAGCTGCTCTTCGCCGCGGAGCGCCCGAGCGAGGGACAGATCCTCGTGTTGGGCCGCAATGTCGCGCGCATCGGCGAGCGCGGGATTCCGCGCCTGCGCCGCCGCGTCGGCGTGGTGTTCCAGGATTTCAAGCTGATCCCGACCCGTACGGCGGAAGAGAACGTCGCCGTCGCACTCGAAGTGATCGGCAAGTCGCCGCGCGAGGTGCGCGGCAAGTCGTTCGCGATGTTGAAGCGGGTCGGGCTCCAGCATCGGCGCCATCACCGGCCTGCGGCGCTCTCCGGGGGCGAACAGCAGCGCGTGGCGCTCGCGCGCGCGCTCGTGAACGATCCCGCGATCCTGCTCGCCGACGAGCCGACCGGCAACCTCGACGCCGCGCTGACCCTCGAGATCATGGACCTCATCGCCGCGGCGGCGGCGCGCGGCACGACGGTCCTGGTGGCCTCGCACGACGCCGCCCTGGTGAAGCGCTACGCGCGCCGCGTGCTGCGCCTCGAGGGCGGACAGCTCGTCGAGGATCTCTCGGGCAGCGCGATCCGGTGACCCCGATCGTCTTCCAGCTCTACTACTTCGTGCGCGCCGCGATCGCGGGCCTGCGCGGCTCCCGGCTGACGACCGTCGTCTCGATCGCAACGATCGCGGTGGCGGTGATCCCGCTCGGCGGGCTCTGGGTCGTTACGGGCAACATGCGCGCGCTGCTCGACCAGTTCGGCAACGAGTTGCAGCTCACCGCCTTCCTCGACGCGAAGGTGCGTTCGGACGCGGGGCGTTCGCTCGCCGCGCGCGCAGCGGCAATCCCGGGAGTCGAGCGCGTCGAGTTCGTGAGCCAGGAGCAGGCGCTCGAGCGCTTCCGCGCGCGGCTCGGCGGCAGCGCGCTGCTCGAAGCGCTGGAGGCGAATCCGCTGCCGGCGTCTCTCGCGATCGCGCTCGCCCCCGATCACCGCACGCCCGAAGCGGTTGCCGCGGTGTCGGAAGCGCTGCATGCACTGTCCGGTGTCGAGGACGTCGCGGGAGGCGAGTCGTGGATCGAAGGCTACGGCCGCGCGCTTCGGCTGGTCCGCAGCGCCGGCATCGGGCTCGGCGTGGTGCTCGCGCTCGCGACGCTGCTGATCATCACCAACACGATCCGCCTCGCCGTCTACGCGCGCCGCGACGAGTTGGAGATCCTCGCGCTGGTCGGCGCGAGCCGGACCTTCCTGCGCGTGCCGTTCCTGATCGAGGGCCTGCTGCA
>JAGSPS010000267.1 GCA_018262315.1 Deltaproteobacteria bacterium
CGAGCGCGGGGACCACGACGCGATGGCACAACGGCCGCGAAGGCGAGACGAGCCGCTGCTCTCGCGTTCGCTGCTG
This sequence comes from Deltaproteobacteria bacterium, assembly GCA_018262315.1. Lineage (GTDB taxonomy): Bacteria > Myxococcota_A > UBA9160 > UBA9160 > PR03 > PR03. The sequence goes on from JAGSPS010000267.1 coordinate 77, forward strand.
CTGCGCGCGTATGGATTCCTCGGGCTGATCGAGGCGGCGGCGGCGCTGGCCGCGTATGGCTTCGTGTTGCACGCGGGCGGATGGATCTGGGGCGAAGCCTTGGCTCCAGGCGATCCGCTCTACCGACGGGCCACCACGGCGTGTCTCGCTGCGATCGTCGCGATGCAAGTCGTGAACGTGCTCGTGTGCCGGAGTGACCGCGAGTCGGTCTGGCGCACGGGTCTCGGCGGGAATCGGTTGCTGCTCGCCGGGATCGCCGCCGAGCTGGTACTGATCCTGCTCGCTGTCTACTCGCCCTGGGGTCAATCGCTACTCGGCACGGCGTCGCTCGGGGCGGAAGTCTGGCTGCTCTTCATTCCGCTCGCGGCCGCCATGCTCGCGCTGGAGGAACTGCGCAAGTTCTTCGCGCGTCGCCGCGCGCCGCGAGCGTCACACTCGCGGTGACCGCATCGTCGCCGGCGGATTGCGCATCCCGGGAAGTGCGGCGGCTGTGCGCTGACCGCTGGGAAGGAATTTTCCGTTCGAATGGCGCGGAGTTTCACGAGTGCCCAGAGCGGATCGCGTAACTCATCGGATTTCCTCACATCGAGGTTGGCACGGCGGTTGCTCATGAATGACTCATCGGGAAGGGGACCGCACATGGCCGCGGTCGGCCTTCCCGTTTTTTTCCCGCTGCGCCAGAACGAACGCGAGGCTCTCGGAACTCGCGACGAATGAACCGCATTCCCAGAGGAGAAGTTGATGCGCAGCGTCTTGGTGGCAGTGGCAGCTCTGTGATCTCGGCCGCGGTGTCGGCAGATCTGGTCACGATCGACGTGGCGTTGGATCTGCCGGGAGAAGCCGGCGGTATCTACAAACTCGTGGGGCAGTCCGCGTTCCTCCAGTTCCGAACGGCCAGAAGCACCTCGGGCGGACTGGTCGACGGCGTTCCAGCCCGACTCGGGCGTCACGTTGATCACCGAGGTCTTTCCCACCTACACCGAGGCCGAACTCGTCCTGGCCATGAGCACCATCTTCGACTCCACGGAGTTTCTCAGCATCCTCGACAACATCACGTCGAATGCCAGCACGATCGGAGTGATCGCCGTGCCGCCGATTCGGCGCGCGGGCGAAACCCTCGATCTGCTCGCGTTCACCGGCGGGTCGGCGGCGACGAGAGCTTCAAGGTCGGGACGATCAGCATGACCGTCGTCCCGGTACCGGGGACGCTGGCGCTCGTGCTGCTCCCCATGTTGGCGATGCTGCGTCGCCGCCGCCGCACGACGGCGTAGGAGTTCGCTGGCTCGGATCGCGCGTCGCGCGCGGATCGCTCGTGCGCGGGATCGCGTTGCGTGCCGCCGACCCACAATCGCCGCAGGACGCCGCTCGCGTAGCCCCAATCGGGTCGCCCCGCGACGTTGCTTACGTTCCATGCGCGCTGTGCTGCGGTGTTCGGCGGCACCCGGCAGGAGTCTGCGCGGTCGCGACCGCTGTGGCATGCGCCCCCAGTCGTTGCGGCGCGAGCGGCGCGAGAGCACAGTCGTGCGCTTCCGTCGAAGCGCGTGCGCTCCCCGCAGCACGGCACGACCGTTGCTTCCTCGCACGGAAGCATGCGGGACATCGCCCGACTCCTCTGCGCAGCGCTGCTCCTCCTCGGCATCGCTGGGCCCGGCGGTCGCGCGGCAGCTGCCGAAGGAGTCGGCATGCCGACGCCCGCTGAACTCTCCGCGCTGATCGAGCAGCGACTCGCCGAGTTCGCGGCGCCCGGCGGCGAATCCGCACGGACCGAAGCCGGGCTCGTCTTCGGCCAACGCTACGAGACGATCCCCACGCTCGACGGCTGGCTCGTCTGGGTGGGTTGGAACGCGAGCTTCTCGGAGAGCTACCTGCCGGAGAGCGAGAGCTACGCCTGGATCGTCTACTTCGCGGCGGATGGCATCTACGTCGGCCTCGCCTCGGCCGAGTCGGTCTACTCGTCCGTCGATGTGAACGCGGGCTTCAACTATTTCTACGGCGCCCTTGCGCCGCCGAGCGGCAGCACGGTCACCGCGAGCTATCTCGACTCGCTGCTCGGGGTCACGCTCTCGAAGAACGCGTTCGACTGGTCGCCGCCGGCGCTGAGCCCGTTCGGCGGACTCTCGGCTGCGCTCACCGTGGGCCAGACCTTCTTCCGCGTCGGCTCCTCGACGAACCTGCAGCGCGGCATTCAATACAGCGCGGGTGCGGTGGTGGCTTTCCAGTTGGTTCCGATCCCGTTCCCATTCGGCGTCTCGCTCGATACGAGTTCGTCGTTCATCGGGTTCTACCCGATCGTCGCGTGGTCGCCGCCGGTCGATCCGGACGACAACCCCAACCGCCGCATCGCGGCGGGACTCCAGGCCGTGACTGCGACCCCTGGCAACACCTTCCTGGCGCTCCACGCCCGCGAACTCGCGGGCCGGCTGATCCCGGTCATGCAGGGGCTGCCGGCACACGCTCGCGTCGCCGACTTCGTGGAGGGCGTGCCGGGCAACGCGGTCGAGTCGCTGATCGACGACGTGGGCGAGTGGCTCGGCACCGGCAACACGAGCGAGCTGCCCGAGAATCTCGAGCCGCCCTACCAACCCCGCGAAGCCTACGCACTGATGCGTCCGGTGCAGGCCGCCACGCAGGTGGGCTTCGAGATGGGCTACCGCCACGGCTACGACGCGTCCGGTCGCGACGACACCGTCTACGCCGACTGCATCGTGCGCGTGGCCTGCAAGCTCGGCGAGGCCTGCCAGCTCGTGGTGCCTGCCAGCGAACTCGTCGCACTCGTCCCCGGATCGTCGGCTGCCGACTTCGAGGGTCTCGACGTCTGGTTCGACGAGCCGGTCGATTCCTATCTCGTGAGCGAAGCCACCACGACGGGCGTGCCGTTGGAGGCCGGCAAGGCGGTCCACACCATTGTTGCGAGCACGGACGCATCGCTCTTCCTCGGTGTCGCGGTGGATCCCGACCCCGCCACCGGTGGCAAGCGGCTCGAGCTGTGCCGCCGCGCGGTGTCGTTCGCCCCAGAGCCGGCAGCGGGCTTTGCAGCGGGCGCCATGCTGGCCGCGCTCGCTGGGCTCGCCGCGCTGGCGCGCAGGCGAACCCGCGTCTGATTTCCGGCGCGGCAGCGCGCCCCGAGCGCGCTATCGCGTGCCGAGCGCCCGGAGCCCGGCGAGCGAGGGGGCGAAGAAGGTCGCCCCCGACACCGCGCGCGTGAACTCCATCAGCCGATCGTGGAGCCCGTCGCCCGACGCGCCCATCATCCGGCGCAGCATCTTCTCGGGAATCGCGAGGTCGCAGGTGAAGGCGATGAAGAAGAGCCCGCACTCCGAGGTCGTGCCGTAGGGAAAGCTGTGGCGCACGATCTCGAGTTCGCGGCCGTCCTCCTCGATCACCACGCGTGCGATGTGCGCGGTGGCGGGCTTCACGCGATCCGCGAGTTCGCGGCTGTCGCGCTTGCGCCGGCCGATCGCCGCTTCCTGCTCGCGCACGGCGAGCTGCTCCCAGCGCGTGAGATCGCGCACGTCGAGGTAGCGGAAGCCGTGCACCTCCTCGATCGCCTCCGCGGCGTCGCCGAGTTCGCGGCGCAGGCGCAGCGCGAGTTCGAAGCACAGGTCTGCTCGACGCGCGGTGGTGTGCAAACGGATGTCCCCGCCCGTCGCGGGCGCGTGCCGGCCTCCGACTTCGAGCGCCGGGAAGGATCGGAATGCTTTCGGCCGCCTCGTCGGGAGACGACGTCCCACAACTGGGATCCGAAGCTCACCGCGCTCACCAGGCGATCGCGCACACGCAGGATCAGGAAGAGCGCGCTCTCGCTCGGCTCGGGAAGGATGCCAGCCTGGGGTCGTGCCATCTCTCGTCCTCATTCGTCTTCGAACGACGCAGAGGCGACGGCGCGCTCCGCTTCCACCAATAGCGCCGCGAGGGCAGCGTCGTCACCAACCCAGCAGGACGCAGGGAGTATCACGGCGGCGGCCGCAGGCCGACGAAGGGCCCCTGCGCGCGGTCGTCGCGCATCCGGTCCGGTCGCCCGCGCGGTAGACTCGCTCGCCCGATTGCGGAGCCCGGCCAGGATCCGCCGTGGCGATGAGGAGCTGCCCGTGGAATTCAACCTTGCGGATCTCTTCGAGCAGGCGGCCGACCACTTCGGGCCGCGCGAGTGTCTCGTCGCCAACGGCGTGCGCCGCACGTATGCGCAGATGGAGGAGCGCGCCAACCGGCTCGCGCATCACCTCGCGCGGCACGGCGTCCGACCGGGCGATCACGTCGGCATCTACGCCCAGAACTGCGTCGAGTGGGTCGAGACGCTGTGGGCCGTCTTCAAGATCCGCGGCGTGTGGGTCAACATCAACTACCGCTACGTCGAGGACGAGCTGCGCTACCTCGTCGCCAAATGCGGACCTGAAGGCGCTCGTCTTTGCGCGCCTCTACGCGCCGCGCGTCGCCGCGGTGCGCGACGCGATGCCAGACCTCGTGCACGCGATCGTGATCGAGGACGGCAGCGGGGAACCGCTCACCGGCATCGACGCGATCGACTTCGAGGCCGCGATGGCGGACGGCTCACCCGAACGCGACTTCGCGCCGCGCTCCGGCGACGATCGCTACATCCTCTACACGGGCGGTACGACGGGGCTGCCGAAGGGCGTGCTCTGGCGCCACGAAGACGTCTTCTTCGCGCTGGGCGGCGGCATCGACGCCGCCAGCGGCTGGAAGGCGCAGCAGCCCGAGGACATGATCGCGCGCGGCGATGCGCCGGGTCCGCGCAACTACTTCTCGATCGCACCGCTGATGCACGGCGCCACGCAGTGGTCGGTGATGAGCCGCTCCTTCGTTGGCAACAAGAACGTGCTCGTCGCGAAGTTCGACCCGGCCGAAGTGTGGCGACTCGTTGCCGAGGAGCAGGTCCAGGCGCTGATGATCACCGGCGACGCGATGGGGCGTCCGCTCGTCGAAGCGCTCGATGGTCTCGCCGAGAAGCGCGATCTCTCCTCGCTCTTCCTCGTCACCAGCACCGCGGCGGTCTTCTCGCCCACCGTGAAGGACGACTTCTTTCGCCACTTCCCGAACCTGATCATCGTGGACGGCGTCGGTGCGTCCGAGAGCGGCGGCAACGGCCTCTTGCTGTGCACGAAGGGGAAGACGGCGATGATCGGCGGCGGGCCCACCTTCAAGCCGAGTGCCGGCACGGTGGTGCTCGACGACGAGATGCGCGTTCTCGAGCCGGGCTCCGAGCGCATCGGCAAGATCGCGCGCACGGGTCACATCCCGCTCGAGTACTACAAGGATCCCGCGAAGAGCGCTGAAACCTTTCTTACCGCGCCCGACGGCCAGCGCTACTCGATGCCCGGCGACTTCGCGCGCGTCGAGGCCGACGGCCAGGTGACGCTGCTCGGACGCGGATCGGTGTCGATCAACTCGGGTGGCGAGAAGATCCATCCCGAAGAGGTCGAGCAGGCGATCAAGTCGCATCCCGACGCCTACGACGCGGTCGTGATCGGCGTGCCCGATGAACGCTTCGGCAATCGCGTTGCGGCGATCGTGCAGCCGCGGCCGGGCGCCGCGCCCACACTCGAAGCGATCCAGGCGCACTGCCGCAAGCACATCGCCGGCTACAAGGTCCCGCGCCAGCTCACGCTGGTCGCGCAGATCGAGCGCTCCCCCGCCGGCAAGCCCGACTACCGCTGGGCCAAACGCATCGCCCTCGGGCGTTGACTTGGGGACGTTCCTGAATTCAACAAAGTCAACAGGGCAGGAACGTCCCCAAGTCAACTAGCCGGCGGTTTGGGCGCCGTCGATGCTGAGGAGGGAGCCGTTGACGTAGCGGGCCTCGGGGGAGGCGAGGTACGCGACCGCCGCGGCGATCTCCTCGGGCTCGGCCATCTCCATCAGCGGCATCATCTTCTGGATCAGCGCGGCGTCGAAGTCGTCCTGGAACGTCACGGACATGGCGAGTGGCGTCTTCACGCCTCCCGGCGCGATCGCGACGACGCGCAGCCCGCGCTGCGCGTACTCCACCGCCATCGACTTCGTGAGCGCAACGACCGCCGCCTTCGTCGCGCAATAGGGCGACGTATACGCCTGCCCTCTCACGGCCGCCGCCGACGCCATGTTGACGATCACGCCTTGCGTCGCGAGCAGGTGCGGGATCGCCGCCTGCGACAGGAAGAACACGCTCGACAAGTTGATCGCGACGATGCGGTTCCAGTCGGCTTCGGCGATCTCCGTGACGTGACCCCACTGGAGGATGCCCGCGACGTTGCAGAGCACGTCGAGCCGTCCGAAGCGCGCGACCGCCGCGGCCACCGCGTCGCGACATGCAGCCGGATCCGCGACGTCGAGCGGCTGCGCCACGGCCTCGCCGCCGCCCGCAGCGATCGCCGCGACTGTCTCGGCGAGCGCAGTCTCGTTGATGTCGGTCGCGAAGACGCGCGCCCCTTCGGCCGCGAGTCGCAGTGCCGTCGCCCGCCCGATCCCGGACGCGGCGCCAGTTACGAGGGCAACTTTTCCGGCGAAACGATGCATGGGAGCGGGACCATCCCGGACGGGCGTGCGCACGTCAACGCGCGGCTTCCGGCGCCACCTTGCCCTAGGATCGGCGCCGCCGCCGAGGAGCCCGTTCTGTCCCCGCTGATCCGACCCGCCCAATCCGTTCGCGCCTTCGACGAGACCGTCGATGTGCTCGTGCTCGGACTCGGCGCCGCCGGCGCCGCGGCGGCGCTCGAGGCGTCGCGCGCAGGCGCGGAAACACTGGTGCTCGAACGCGCGGGCGGCGGCGGCGGGACGTCGGCGATGTCGGGCGGCGTGCTGTACCTCGGCGGCGGCACCGCGCTCCAGAAAGCGTGCGGCTTCGACGATTCTCCCGAAGCGATGTTCCAATATTTGATGGCGTCTTGCGGCGACGGACCGGACGAAGCCAAGCTGCGCCTCTACTGCGAAGGTTCCGCCGCGCACTACGACTGGCTCGTTGCGCAGGGCGTTCCGTTCAAGCCGGTCTTCTACTACGGCTGCAGCGGCGAACCTCCCACCGACGATGGTCTGGTCTGGTCGGGCTCCGAGCGTGCGTATCCGTTCTGCGACGTCGCGACGCCCGCGCCGCGCGGTCACGTGCCGCAGCTCGAGCACCAGGCGGGACCCATCTTGATGCGCTCGCTGCTCGCGGCCGTGGAGCGCAGCGACGCGCGCGTCGCCGCGAACCATCGCTGCGTGTCGCTGCTGCGCGAGCCGGGCGGCGCGATCCTCGGCGTCGTCGCCGAGTCGTTCGGTGTCGAGCGCGCGATCCGCGCGCGCCGCGGCGTGGTGCTCGCGACGGGCGGCTTCATCAACAACGAGGCGATGCTCGCCGCGCACCTGCCGCTGGTGCGCCGCTGCAAGTTCCGCGTCGGCGCCGAGGGAGACGACGGCAGCGGTATCCGGTTGGGCATCGCCGCGGGCGCGGCAACGCTGCACATGGACAAGGCATCGATCTCGTTGCCCGCGACGCAACCTTGGGGTCTGAAGCGCGGCATCCTCGTGGACGCCCAGGGCCAGCGCTTCGTGAACGAGGACGCGTACTACGGCCGGCTCGGCGAGTTCGCGCTCTTCCATCGCGGCGGTCGCGCCTGGCTCGTCGTGGACGACACGGTCTTCGAGAAGCCCGCATATCCGCGCAAGGTCGCCGCCGTCGGCGAGACGCCCGCCGATCTCGAGCGCGAACTCGCGCTGCCGCCCGGCAGTCTCGAGACGACGCTCGCGCTCTACAACCGCCACGCCGAGCGCGGCGAAGACCCGGTCTTTCGCAAGTCGCGCGAGTACGTGACACCGCTCACGAGGCCGCCCTTCGGCGCCTTCGACTGCACCACCGAGAACTCCCTCTACGCTGCCTTCACGCTCGGCGGCCTGTACACCGACGTCGACGGCCGCGTGCTCGGTCCCGACGGCGACGCAATACCCGGTCTCTTCGCGGCCGGGCGCTGCACGTCGGGTCTCTCGGTGGGCGGGTACTCGAGCGGGCTATCGCTCGGCGACGGCACCTTCTTCGGTCGCCGTGCGGGCGCCGCCGCCGCGTCGTTGCGCTGACGCGGGCTCGACCTTCCCCTCAGCGTTGCGGCTCCGGCAGCGCGCGCAGCGCCGCAGCGTTGCCGGCGCGCAGCGCTTCCTCGCGTGGTGTCGTCAGGTCGTCGATGCGGGTGCGCGCATCGGGATCGGCGCCGCGCGCGAGCAGCACCTCGATCGCCGCTGCATCGTCGCGCGCGGCGGCGTGGTGGAGCGGCGTGTAGTCGTTGATGCCGCGCTGCTGGATGTCGGCGCCGAAGTCGAGCAGCAGCGCGAGAAGGGCAGGGCCGTCGGTGCGCGCCGCGTCGATCGCGCTCAGCAGCGACGGGAAGCCGCCCAGGTCTTCGTAGTTGGGATCCGCGCCCGCCTCGAGGAGCGCACGCACGAGGTCGAGCGGCGCCAGCGCGATCGCGTACGACAGAACGTGGACGCTCAAGTACGCGTCGCGCGCATTGGCGAAGTCGCGCGGGTTGCCGAGCGCGTTGCGCACGGCTTCGAGGTCGCCCGCGCGCAGCGCTTCGTGCAGGTGCAGGTGCTGCCGCTGCGCTTCGTTCACGCGCCGCCGTCCCGCAGCGACGCAGGGACGCGCTGTTCGTCTTCCAGCGTGGGCTCCCGCCGTAGCGCCAGGTCGAAGCCCACCGCGCCGAACGAGATCGACCCACCGGTGGGAGACGCGAATGCGACGCGCCACGCGTAGTACGGCCGGTCGAGGAAGATTCGCTGTTCGGCTTCGCGGACCCGTTCGCGCCCGATGCGGTCGATCGTCGGAAGCGAGGGCGCCACCTGCCAGCCGCGCATGCCCCAGTCGACGTCGATGCGCAGGTCGCTGACGCCGTGGAAGACCAGCGTCGCCGGCGCGATGCGGAAGCGGATCCGATCCTCGGTGCGCACCCATTCGACGATGTGGTCGATGTCGAGCACGAGATCGGAGCGCCAGTCGTTCGCGGCGGGGTCGCCGAGGCGGAGCGCGAGCCCGTAGACCGGGTCGTCGTGCCAGCAGAAGGGCGCCCCCCTCAGGCTGAGCCGCCGATTCGCCGAGTGCGGGCCACCGCGCCATCCTCCACCCGCTCGTCGAGCGGCAGTGGAGTCGTGGTCGAGGCAGCCGAGGAGTCAGGTTGGAACCGAGTCCGAGCCCGCGCGAACGGCTGCCGCGCTCGCTGCTCTTCCTGTACGGCGCCCCCAGCTTCGCCGGCGCCGCGATGCTCGTTCCGATCTACATCCATCTGCCGAAGTTCTACTCCGACGTGGTCGGCGTGTCGCTCGGCTATCTCGCGATCGCGATCGCCGCGGCGCGCGCGCTCGACGCGCTCTCGGATCCGCTGGTCGGTTGGCTCTCGGATCGCTCGCGCTCGCGCTTCGGGCGGCGGCAGCCCTTCATCGCACTCGGTGCGCCGATCTGCGCGCTCGCCTTCTACGCGCTCTTCGCGCCGCCCCCGACGATGGACGTGCGCGCCGCGCACACCTGGTTCGCACTGAGCTTCGTCACGTACTTCGTCTTCCACACGCTCTATGGACTGCCGCACTACGCGCTCGGACCCGAGCT
>JAGSPS010000056.1 GCA_018262315.1 Deltaproteobacteria bacterium
CGCGGAGCTTGCCGAGCGCGCGGTGCAGATGCGACTTGACCGTCCCCACCGCGCGACCCGTGATCGCGGCGGCCTCGCTCACGGTGAAGCCCTCGAGGTGCACCAGCGCGAACGCCTCGCGCTGGCCGCGCGGCAGGTCGGCCACGGCGCGCGCCACACGCTCGCGCAGCCTGGGATCGCCTGTCGCTTCGGGGCGCGGGTCGGGCGGATCTTCGGGCATCTCGCCCGCCACGCGTTGGCGCACCCATCGCCACCGCAGATGGCGCCGCGCTTCGTTGACGAGGATGCGATAGAACCACGTCGACATCTTCGCCTCCTCGCGAAACTGGCCCAGCCCCCGATAGGCGCGCAGGAAGGCTTCCTGTGCGATGTCCTCCGCGGCCGCGGCGTCGCCGCCGACGAGCCGCCAGGCCAGCCCCACGGCGCGATCGCGGTGTGCAGCGACGAACGCGTCGAAGTCCCGTATCCGAGCGACGTCCACGTCCCTCACCGCGCCATCGAGCGAGCCCACTCCAAGCGTCACTCCATCGCTCCCGAACCACTGAGACCCGCGAGTCGCCTCGCAGGTTCACATTCCGCACGGCGAGATGCTCGAGGGGCGCCCGGGCCGCGCCGCGCCGCGGCGCGGCGCCCCTCGACATGGGTCTACAAAGGCTTCCCACCATCGCTGCGATACCCGCATCTTCCGGGTCCATGTTGCGTGTGGAGCTGCTGCCACTGCTCCAGCGTGAGGAGCTGGCGGACCTTCACCATCGCCTCGAGTTCCGCCTTTCGGACCTCGAGCTCCAGCGCACCGATCGAGTCCGCCTGCGCGAGAACGGCTTCGAGCGACGGCGCCTGCTGGTCGAGCAGCGTCCGCATCTGCTCGTGCGCCGCGCGAGACGAATCGCGGAGCGCTCTCAGCTGGGTGCGTGCCTGATCGAAGATCGCGTCGGCGGCCTTCCGGTTTTCCGGCGTGAGTTCGAGCTGATCGACGCCGCGCTCGATGCCGCCGAGCATGCCACCGGGTCCGTGCCGCCCGCCGCCGTGCCGATTCGCCATCGCATTTGCCCCGACCATCGTGGCCGTCGCAAGCACCACGGCAACCACTGCCACTCGCTTCTTCCAGGAACCACGCATGTCGTTCCTCCTCTGCGTTTGGGTTCGGCGTCATGACCCGCGTCGAGCCGGCCCGGTTTACCGCGCGGGGGCAGGAGCAGGCTCGCGCGGCCGCTAGCGTGAGAACCTCGATGCGACACACACCCCTGGCGTTGGGACTCGCGCTGCTCTGCGCTTCCGGGGCAACCGCCGGCGTCCAGTTCACGGTCGACACGCAACAGGACGTCCGGCCGATTTCGCGCTTCGTCTACGGCGTGAACGGCGCCCTCGAGGGCGGCTACTCGAACGCCGCGCTGACGCGGCTCGGTGGCAATCGCTGGACCGCGTACAACTGGGAGAACAACGCCTCCAACGCGGGCATGGACTACCTGAACCAGAACGACTCCTATCTCTCGAGCAGCGACACGCCCGGCGCCGCGGTGCGCGACGCGATCGCTGCCGCGCAGGCCCGCGGCGCCGCGATCCTGCTGACGGTGCCCATCAACGGCTACGTCGCCGCCGACAAGAATGGCGGGGGCGACGTCGACCAGACACCGAACTACCTGCAGCTTCGCTTCGAGGAGTCGCTGGCGTCGAAGGGCGCGCCGTTCACACTCACGCCGGACGCCGGCGACGGCTTCGTCTACCAGGACGAGTTCGTGAACTGGGTGGACCACGAGTTCCCGGGCAGCGCCGGATCCGCACATCCGATCTTCTTTTCGCTCGACAACGAGCCCGACCTCTGGCCGGCGACGCACCCGCGCATCCATCCCGATGCGACGACGTACGCGGAGCTGGCGGCGAAGTCGATCGCCCACGCGACCGCGATCAAGAACGTGAGCCCGGCTGCGCTCGTCTTCGGCCCGGTGAACTACGGCTGGTACGGCTACGTGGCGCTGCAGGGCGCGCCCGACGCCGCGGGCCGCGACTTCCAGGAGTTCTGGCTCGCCGAGATCGAGGCCGCGCAACAACTCTACGGCGCGCGCCTGGTCGACGTGCTCGACGTGCACTGGTACCCCGAAGCGCAGGGCGGCGGCGTGCGCATCACGGGAACCGAGACGGCGCCGGCCGTCGTCGCCGCGCGCTTGCAGGCGCCGCGCTCGCTCTGGGATCCCAGCTACACCGAGACGAGCTGGATCGCGCAGGACTCCGTCGGCGGTCCGATCGCGCTGCTGCCGCGGCTGCGCGACAAGATCGACGCGAACGCGCCCGGCACGAAGCTCGCCGTCACGGAATACAACTACGGCGGCGGCCAGCACATTTCGGGCGGCATCGCGCAGGCCGACGTGCTCGGCGTCTTCGGTCGCGAAGGCGTGTTTGCCGCCAGCGAGTGGCCGCTCGCGGGCGACGAGTCGTACATCGAAGGCGCCTTCGAGATGTATCGAAACTTCGACGGCGCGAACGGCCGCTTTGGCGACACCTCGGTCCGCGCTGGCACCGACGACATCGCCGGGACCTCGATCTACGCGAGCGTGAATTCCAGCGATCCCGAGCGCATCGTCGTCGTGGCGCTCAACAAGACCGCGGCGCCGATCGACGCATCGATCGATCTCGCCAACCCGACGCCGCTCCTCGGCGCGAAGGTCTATCGGCTCGTCAGCACGAGCCCGTCGCCCGTCGCGGCGGGCGATCTCGTGCCGGCTGGTGGAAGCCATCTCGCCTACACGATGCCCGCTTACAGCGTGAACACGCTCGTGCTGGCGGTGCCCGAGGCGGATCCTGCTGGCGCGGCCGTCGCGATCGGCATCCTGTTGCTGCTGCGGATACGCCGGAACAACTGAGCGGATGCGCGCTGCTATGCTTCGCCCGATGCGACTCGTCACACTCTTGATTGCAGGAATTCTACTCGGGGCTCCGGCGCGAGCGGCGACCACGGTGATCTATCTGAATCGGTGTGCCGCGGGCTGCACGATCACACCGGGCTTCGACGACTCCCGCACCGACACGTCGTCGATCGTGTCCCAGACCCAGGTGCTTTCCGCGTTCGGGCACGGCGACACGAGTTTTGCGAGCGTGCTGGCGTGCGTGCAATCGCTCTTTGCGCCGTTCGACGCGGATGTGACCGACGCGGATCCGGGTAGCGCGGATCATTTCGAGATCGACATTGCGGGCACGCCGCAGCAGCTGGGTCTGCAGGCGGGCGTCCTGGACATCTCGCCGCTCACCTGTTCGGTGGTTTCGAACGGAATGGCCTTCGCGTTCGCCAACACGATCGGCGACGACCCGCAGCAGATCTGCGTGGCGGCCGCGCAGACGGTGGGCAACCTCGTGGGTCTCGAGTTCGTGACGCCGTCCTGCGACGTGATGGGGTTCTCGCTCACCGGCTGCCAGCCCAAGGGCTTCCTCGATGAGGCCTCGCAATGCGGCGACACGACGCCGCACGCGTGCATCTGCGGCGGGACCACGCAGAACTCGTATCAGCGCCTGCTCGCGACGCTGCCCGAACCGGATGGTGCGGCTGCTGGCGTTGCTGCGGTGCTCGGCCTCGCTGCGCTCGTACGACGGAGCGCGCCCGGCCGAGGCCGCTAAAGGGCCGGAAGGCCACCCCCGGCCAGTACCGCTTCGGCCGCGGCGAACGCATCAATTTCGCCGGCGCGCAGCGCGGCGATCGTCCGGTCTAGATCCGTCGCGCGCGCGAGCAGCCGCTGCGGGGCCTGTTCGCGCAACAGCGCGTAGAAGAGTTGTTCGGCGCGCGTGGCGGCGCGGCGCTCGCCCTCGCCGCTGGCGGCGAGATGAACGCGATGCGCGTCGCACGCGTCGAGGAGCGCAGGAACACCGTCGCCGCGCGCCGCGACGGTTCGCACGAGCGGCGGTGCCCAGCGCGGTTCGCCCTCGCGCCGCTGCGTTTCCAGATCGAGCAGCGCGCGGAGGTTCCGCTCCGCCGAGTCGGCGCCGGGCAGGTCCGCCTTGTTGAGCGCGTGCACGTCGGCCACTTCGAACAGACCCGCCTTCAGTGCCTGCACTTCGTCACCGAGCCCGGGCACGCTCACCACGACGGTGGTGTGCGCGAGCTCTGCCACGTCGAGTTCGTCCTGTCCCACGCCGACGGTCTCGATCAGTACGACGTCGAAGCCCGCGGCGTCGACCAGGATCGCCGCCCCGTGCGTCGCGCTGGCGAGGCCGCCCATGCGCCCGCGCGTCGCCATCGAACGGATGAAGACGCCCGGGTCGAGCGTGTGGCGCTGCATGCGCAGGCGATCGCCGAGGAGTGCGCCGCCCGAAAACGGACTGGACGGGTCCACCGCGAGCACGCCCACACGCTGCCCGCGCCGCCGCAATTCGGTGATCAGCGCATCGACCAGCGTGGACTTGCCGGCGCCCGCGGGACCCGTGACGCCGATGCGCCACGCGCGCTCGGGAGCGCCCGCCACTTCGCGCAGCACGCTTGCACCGAGCGCATCGCCGTCTTCGAGCCAGCGGATCGCGCGGGCGAGCGCAGCGGTATCGCCGGCTCGCAGCCTGGCTGCGGCGTCGCGCGCGCGCTCGCTCACTGTGCTTCGCGCTGCGTCCACCAACGCTCGATGAACTCGATGATCTCGGTCGTGGTGGCGCCCATCGTAAAGACTGCGGCGACGCCCATCGCGCGCAGTTTCTCCGCGTCCCGTTCCGGGATCACGCCGCCGCCGAGTACGAGCTTGTCGCTCGCGCCTTCTGCGCGCAGCAGTTCCAGAACCCGCGAAAAATGCGACATGTGCGCGGCCGAGAGACTCGAGAGGCCGACCACGTCCACGTCTTCCTGGATCGCGGTGCGCACCACCATCTCGGGCGTCTGCTTGAGGCCGCTGTAGATCACTTCCATGCCGGCGTCGCGCAGCGCCTTGGCGATCACCGTGACTCCGATGGTGTGCGAATCGAGGCCGAGTTTCGCGAGCAGCACGCGGATGCGTTTCGCCACGCGCGCCTCAGATGCCCGTCGTCAGCGAGTCGGGGTGATGGCTGCCGAAGACGTCGCGCAGCGCCTCGCAGATTTCGCCGTGCGTGGCGTAGGCCTTCACGGCTTCGAGGATCGGCGGCACGAGATTCTCGGTGCCGGCGGCGGCCTCGCGAACACGCGCGAGCGCACGCGTCACGGCGGAGCCGTCGCGCTCGGCGCGCACGCGCTGCAAGCGCTCGATCTGGCGGCGCTCGGCGTCGGCGTCCAGTTCGAAGAGTTCGATGCTGCGCTTCTCGCCGGAGACGGCTCCTTGGTTCACGCCGACCAGCTTGCGGCGGCCGCTCTCGAGGTCGCGGTGGCGGTCGTACTGCTCCTGGGCGAGCGCGCGCTGGAAGTAGCCGGTCTCGATGGCGCGCAGCGCGCCTCCCTGGGTGTCGATCTTCTCGATCTCGGCGAATACGGCGTCCTCGATCTTGCGCGTCATCACCTCGAGGTAGTAGGAGCCGCCGAGCGGGTCGACCACGTCCGCCACGCCCGTCTCATGCGCGACGATGTTCTGCACCGCCGCACCCACCGCGATCGCCTCCTCGCTCGGCAGCGCGTGCGCCTCGTCGTGGAGCGGCGACGTCATCGTCTGGGCGCCCCCGCCGAGCGCGCAGGCGAGCATCTGGATGCCGAGTCGCGCGATGTTGTTGAGCGGCTGCTGCAGCGTCAGCGACATCGTGCCTGGCGAAGCCATCAGCCGCAGGCGCAGCGACTCGGGCTTCGTCGCGCCGTAGCGATCGCGCATCAGCTTCGCCCAGATCTTGCGGTAGGCGCGCAGCTTCGCGACCGCCTCGAAGAAGTCCATGTCGACGCCGGTGATGAAGGAGAAGTACGGCGCCACCTCGTCGATCGCGAAGCCGCGCGCCAGCACTGCGTCGAGGTACTGCATCGCGATCGAGAAACCGAACGCCAGTTCCTGCACAGGATTCGCGCGTGCCGCGTAGAGCTGCGCGCTGACCACTGCGATCGGAACCCAGCGCGGGTGGTTGCGGATCACGTACTCGATCACGTCGGTGGCGACTCGCAGACCGTGCGCCGGTGGGTAGATGTAGCGACCCACGCAGGTGTACTCGATCAGGATTGCGTTTGGCATCTGCAGCGTGAATGAATCTGGATCGACGCCGCGCTTCTCGAGCGCCGCGAGGATCATCGCGAGATTCACCGGCTGCGGGCCGTTGCACACCGAAGTGAGGTGCTGGAGTTTTTCGAAGGGCAGGTCGAGCGCGGCTTCCATGTCGGCCAGCGTGTCGATCGCCGTACCCGCGCGACACACCTCGCCGGCCGCGAGCGGGTGGTCCGAGTCGAGCCCGTTCGTCGTGGGCAGGTCGTACTCGATGATCAGCCCGTTGAGTCCCTGCTCGAGCATGTAGCGACCGCGCCGGGCCCAGTCCTCGCCGGTGCCGAAGCCGGTGACTTGCAGCATCCGCCACAGCTCGGTGCGATAGCCGTCGGGACTGGTGCCGCGCGTGAACGGGTACTCGCCCGGGAAGCCGGCGTCGCGCAGGTAGTCGAAGCCGGTCTCGTCGAGATCCTGCGGCGTGTAGAGCGGCTTCACCGGCCAGCGCATCGCCTGGGTGCGGAACTCGGCGAGTCGCTCGCCGTGCGCCGCGACGTGCGGGCCGCGCGTCTCGCGCTCCCACCGCTCCTGGTGTGCGCGCAGGTCGTCGCGGTCGCGCGGCGGCTGGCTCATCCGGATCTCCCTCGCGAGGCCCCCGGCCCGCGCAGGGGGCGATCATGCCCACGTCGCCGGGATCGCGCCAGAAGGGAGCGATCCCCCCTTGGAGCCGCAGGTTTCTCGCGGGCCGGACGAAGAGGGAGGGTCGGAGGCCCTCCTGATGCGCATCGTCCTCGCTGCCGAAGGAACCCGCGGCGACTTGCAGCCGATGATCGAGCTGGGCGCCCGGCTGGCAGGCGCCGGTCACGACGCCGTCCTCTGCGCTTCGTCCGATTTCGCCGCGCACGCGGCGTCGCGTGGCCTGCGCTTCGTCACGTGTGGAAACTCGTTTCGCGACTTTCTCGCCGAGCACGCCGACGTCATCGACCGCCATCCGGCGCGCGCGCTCACGGAAGGCATCCGTTACCTGCGGCAGCACTTCGCGACGCGGCTCGCCGCACTGGTCGATCTCGCGCGGGGCGCAGATCTGATCGTCGGCGCAGGCGCGGAGATGGCGGCGTCGAGCGCGGCCGAGATGCGCGGCGCCGCGTATCGCTATGTCGCGTACTGCCCGGCGATGTTTCCCTCCCGCGAACACGGGCCGATCTTCACGCCGTGGCAGGGTCTGCCCGGCTGGGTGAACCGGGCGCTGTGGCCGCTGGTCATCAAGCCGCTCACCTGGTCGCTGCGCAGCGTGCTCGCTCCCGCGCGCCGCCGCCTGGGTCTCGATCCGCGCGCCGACATGCTCGCGCTGCTGCTCGGCAGCCGGCCGCTGCTCGCCGTCGATCCTTCGCTGGGTCGCGCACCGGCCGACGCGCCGTTTCCGGTCGACCAGATGGCGTCACTGCATCCGCTCGACGGCGAGCCACTGCCCGCCAAGCTCGAGTCCTTCCTGGAGTCGGGACCGCCTCCGGTGTATCTCGGCTTCGGCAGCATGCCGGACCCCGATCCGGCGGGCACGACGCGCACGCTCGTGGACGCGGTCACACGCGTCGGCTGTCGCGCCGTGATCAGCGCGGGCTGGGCCGAACTCGGCGACGGCGCGCTTCCCGAAGGTGTGATCGCGATCGCAGCGGTCTCCCATCCGACGCTCTTCCCGCGCTGTGCCGCCGTCGTGCACCACGGCGGTGCCGGCACCACGACGACGGCGGCGCGCGCCGGCGTACCGCAGCTCGTCGTGCCGCACATCGCCGACCAGTTCTACTGGGCGCGCCGCGTCGCGCAGCTCGGTGTCGCCGTGCCGGCGATGGCGCGTCGCCGGCTGGACGCCGGGGGGCTCGCCACGGCACTCGAGGCGATCCTCGACAACGAGATCGTCAGCGAGCGCGCGCGCGACCTGGGCGCGCAACTGCGCGCCGAAGCGGCGGCGGCGGATCCCGTGCGCGCGCTCCTCGGCTAGGAACTGCGAAGCCGACGCGTGAGCCGCGGGGGCGGACGTTCGTTGTCGAACCTCTTCTTCTGAAGCCCGTATGCCGAGCGCGGGCGGGGGACTCGGCCGAAACAATCCGCAGGCGGCCGCCCAACTCACTTTGCGAAGCCGCTGATCTCCGTCCGCCGAGGACGTTTCGGCCGAGTCCCCCGCCCGCGCGCCTCGCAGCAACGATCCAGAACAGGTGCGGATCCGCGGAGGCGCGCATCGGCCCCGGGCTCAACGGCCCATCCCGAATCACGCTCCTAGCGGTGGGAACGTGCGATCGCGCGCAGCGTCTCGCGCGCGATCATCTGCTCTTCGTGGGTGGGAACGACGAGCACGGTCACGGGCGAAGCAGACGTCGAGATGCGGCAGATTTCTTCGAAGCCGCGCGCCGCGAGGTTGCGCTGCGTGTCGAGCTGGACGCCCATGCAGCCGAGCCCCTGCACGGCGAGCGAGCGCACACTGGCACTGCCCTGGCCGATGCCGCCGGTGAAGACGAGGACGTCGAGCCCGCCCATCGCGGCGACGTAGGCGCCGATGTACTTGCGCACGCGGTAGCTGAACGCCTGCAACGCCAGCAGCGCGCGGCGATCACCCGCGCCGGCCGCTCGCTCGATCTCGCGCATGTCACTCGAGATTCCCGAGAGCCCGAGCAGGCCGCTGCGCTCGTTGAGCAGCTCGTCGAGCCGTGCCGCGTCCAGTTGTTCGGTGCGCTCGAGATGGAGCAGCACGCCGGGATCGACGTCACCGCAGCGCGTGCCCATGATGAGCCCCTCACCGGGCGTCATTCCCATCGACGTGTCGATCGACCGGCCGTGGTCCACCGCGCACAGCGAGGCCCCATTGCCGAGGTGACAACTCACGATCGAGAGCGCGTCGTACGGGCGCCCGAGGTGCTGCGCTGCCGCCAGCGAGACGTAGGCGTGCGACGTCCCGTGAAAGCCGTAGCGACGCACGCCCTTCCGCTCGTAGTACTCGTAGGGTAGGCCGTAGAGGTACGCGTGCGGCGGCAGCGTCTGGTGGAATGCGGTGTCGAACACCGCGACGTGCGGAACGTCCGGAAACACGCGGCGTGCCTCGCGGATGCCCGCGGCGTTCACCGGATTGTGCAGCGGTGCGAGCGGACCCAGCGCCTCGATCGCACCCAGCACGTCGTCGTCCACCACGACGGCCTGCGCGAAGCGCTCGCCGCCGTGCACCACGCGATGGCCGACCATGGCGATCTCCGAGAGATCGCGCAGCACGCCAGCGTCGGGCGCCGACAGCTCGCGCACCATCGCGTCGAAGGCTTCGCGATAGCCGCCCTGCGGCAGCTCGCGGCGCCGCTCGCCGTTCGGCCCGCGCTGCACGAGTCGAGTCCCGTCCGCGCCGATGCGCTCCACCATTCCGTGCGCGGCGCTCACTTCGCTCGCCGCATCGAAGATGCTGTACTTCAGCGAAGACGATCCGCTGTTCACGACGAGGATCTTCTCGACGACTTCCTTCCCGGGCATGGTCTCATCGATCTGCCGTCGGGGACGGACCCGCGCCGACGAACAGGAATTCGATGCGATGATTGGCGTCGGGGCTGCGCTGCGACGGGCCCGCCACCAGCATCGCGATGTTGCCGGGCAACTGCTGCTCGTGCAGCCAGTGCTTGGCGAAGTCGCGCCACTCGGTCGGTTCCTCGACCACCTCGATCGGCCACACGCCGTAGGAGAAGACCAATCCCTGGCAGGTGGCCGCGCTCTCCGAGGGCGACGCGATCCAGACCGACGGTTTGAAGCGCGAGATCATGCGCGCCGTGGCGCCGCTTCGCGTCGGCACGAACACCGCCGCGCACGACACGGTATGAAGAGCGTGCTCCACGACCGACGCGATCTTCTCGGCGGCGCTCGGACGCGGCTGCCCGTCGATCCCTTCGCGCAACGCGCCGAGGCCGGCACGCGAGCGGTGCGGCTCGGTGGCGGCGGCGATCTTCGCCAGCATCGCCACCGCCTCTTCGGGATGATCTCCCATCGCCGACTCGCCGGAGAGCATCACGCAATCGGTGCCGTCGAGAATGGCGTTGGCGACGTCGGTGGCCTCGGCGCGCGTGGGCAATCGGTTCGTCACCATCGACTCGAGCATCTGCGTCGCGGTGATCACCGGCTTGCCCGCTAGATTGGCTCGTGCGATCAGTTGCTTCTGGGTGACCGCGATCTCTTCCAGCGGTACTTCCACGCCGAGGTCGCCGCGCGCGACCATGATCCCGTCGGCCGCTGCGAGGATTGCGTCGAAATGCGTCAGCGCGTCGGCGCGCTCGATCTTCGCGACGAGGAACGGCTGCTTGCCGGCCGCGCGGGCCGCCTCGCGCACGGCCTCGACGTCCGCCGCCGTCTCCACGAACGACTGGCTCACCGCGTCGACGCCGTGCTCGAGCGCGAATTCGAGGCAGGCGCGATCGTGGGCCGTGAAGGCGCTGATGCCGAGGTCGATGCCAGGCAGGTTCAAGCCCTTGCGCGAACGCAGCTCTCCGCCGACCGACACCTTGCAGTGCACGTCGTCACCCGCGACGCGCTCGACCTGGAGCTGCACCAGGCCGTCGTTCAGGAACAGCAGATCGCCGGGCTTCACCACGCGCGGCAGGCGCTCGAAGCTCATCGAGACGCGCTGCGCGTCGCCGACGACGTCGCGGGTCGTCAACGTGAAGGAGTCGCCCGGACGGAGCTGGATCGGTTCGGGCTCGATCCGGCCGAGACGCATCTTGGGACCGGGCAGGTCGGCGAGGATGGCGACGCGCCGGCCGGTCGCGCGCGCTGCGGCGCGGATCCGCGCGATCGACTCGCCGTGCCCGCGAAACTCGCCGTGCGAGAAGTTGAGCCGCGCGACGTCGAGCCCGGCGCGCATCAGGCGCTCGAGCATCGCAGGCGAGTCCGACGCCGGGCCGATCGTCGCAATGATCTTGGTCTTGTGATTCGGCAGCGTCATGGGTGTGCGTCAGCCTCGCGGCGCAGGCTCTATTCGTTCAGCGCGGCCTGGGCGCGCAGCCACTCCTCGCGATTGGCGCGGATCAGCGCGACCGCGTCCTCGATGGCGGTCACGCAATGGGGGATGCCAAAGTCCACGGCGCTGGCGAGTTCGCCGTCCGCGTGGAGCATCGACCGGCGGCCCCATTCGACCAGCTCGGCCCACATCCTGCCGACCAGGATCAGCGGCGTGGCGTAGAGCTTGCGCACCTGGAGCAGCTGCCAGACCAGCGACATCTCGAGCAGCGTGCCGATGCCCCCCGGCACGACGACGAAGGCGTCCGATACGATCATGAATTGGTGCAAGCGCGAGAAAAAGGTGCGATGCGCGTACGCGCGCCCGACGAATGGATTGGTGCCCTGCTCGAAGGGCAGATCCACGCGGATGCCGACCGAGCGCTCGAGCGCGTTCGGATCGACCGACACGGCGCCCTCGTTGGCGGCCTGCATCAACCCCGGGCCGCCGCCCGTGACGATGTCGCAACCCATCGCGGTCAGCTCCGCAGCGAGCTGCTTCACGGCTTCGTAGGTCGGCGAGCCGGGCTGGAGGCGCGCGGAGCCGAAGATCGTGACGCGATAGTTCCCGCGCTTGGTGCGCCGGAACCGCGTCAGCTGGTTGACGACTTCCCAGAGGCCCTCGATGGCACCATCGAGCAGGCGCGCCGACGCCTCCTCGTCACGGTAATAGACGACGTCGGTCTGTCCGAAGGCAGGTTTGGATTCGCTCATCGTTCCTCGTCGATTCGTCGGGTTCTCGCCGCTGGCGGCTCAGACGTTGTCGCCCTCCGTGGACGTGCGCGCCACCCCCGCGGCCTCCTCCCGGCCCCAGCGCCAGCCGCGGATCTCGGGCATGTCGTCGCCGTAGCGCCGGATGTACTGCGAGTGCTCGAGCAGTTTGTCGCGGATTGCCTGCTTTGCGTAGGCTGCGCGCGCGCCGAGCTTCGGGACGCGGTCGAT
The DNA here is from genome assembly GCA_018262315.1 of Deltaproteobacteria bacterium. GTDB lineage: Bacteria > Myxococcota_A > UBA9160 > UBA9160 > PR03 > PR03. The sequence goes on from JAGSPS010000056.1 coordinate 12,009, forward strand.
CACGTCGCTGACCAGGTGGAAGCGGTCGAGGTCGTTCAGCACCGCCATGTCGAAGGGCGTCGTGGTGGTGCCTTCTTCCTTGTAACCGCGGACGTGCATGTTGTCGTGATTGGTGCGCCGGTAGGTCAACCGGTGGATCAGCCACGGATA
>JAGSPS010000268.1 GCA_018262315.1 Deltaproteobacteria bacterium
CACGCGGCGCAGGCCGCCCGCTTCGGGCCCGAGCTGGACCTCGCGCAGCACGAACGCGTCGGGACCGGTCTGCACGAACAGGAAATCCTTGTTCTCGCCGCGCACCACCGCCCGCTCCGGCACGGCGGTCACCCGCTGCGCCCGGCCCTTGACGAGCACCGTGGCGAGCATCGCCGGCTTGAAGAGCCGCTCCTGGTTGGGGAGATCCATGCGCACCTTGATCGTGCGCGTCTCCGGGTTGACGGTGGCGGAGACGAAAGAGAGCTGCCCGGTGATGCGCTTGCCGGGCAGCGCCGAGACCTCCGCCTCGATCGACTCGCCCGGCCGCACGAACTCAGCATGCTGCTCGGGAACGTCGGCGACCAGCCACACGTTGGAGAGATCGGCGACGACGAAGATCGTGTCGGCGGGCTGCACCACCTGGCCGAGCGTGCCGTTGCGCTCGATGACGGTGCCCGAAAGGCTCGCGACCACGGTGGAGATCGAGGTCACCTGGCGCGTGCCGGCAAGCTTGAGGATCGAGCCGTCCGACATGCCGAGCACTTTCAGCTGGTCGCGCGCGGCGCTGACCTCGGCCTCGGCCTGCGAGAGCTCGGCTTGGCGCCGCTGCAGCTCCGCGAGTCCGATGACGTCCGCGTCGAGGAGTTGCTGCGCGCGCTGCGACGCGCGCTCCGCGAGGAGCTTCTGGGAAAACGCCTTCAGGAAATCGAGCTGCGTCGCCGAGAGCTCGGTCGACGAAAGCCGCGCGAGCTCCTGCCCCTTCTTGACGTCCTGCCCGACGATCGCCTCGAGCTCAGTGATCCGTCCCGTGACGGTCGAGCCGATGCGCGTGACGCGCTGCTCGTCCACCTCGATGCGGCCCGGCACGCGCAGCGATTCGCGGATGTCCGCCTCGCGCACCACGCCGAGCTTGATCTCGGCGAGCAGCGATTCCGGCGCGGTCACCGCGAGCGGGTTGCGCTCGGCGGGTGCGGGGGCCGGGGTCTCGGGCTTGTCGCCGCAGCCGACGAGGAGGGTGGCCGCGAGGGCGAGCGGGGCAAGAAGTCGGCGTTTCATGGCTTTCTCGTTTCGTAGTCGGCGGCGCGCAGGCGCTCGATCTCGACGAGCGCCGCCTGCTGGTCGAACCGCGCGGCAAGAAAATCGTTCCGGACCTGGCGCAGGACGCGCTGCGCGTCGAGCACGTCGATGAACCCCCGCTCGCCGAAGCGGAAGGCCGCCTCGGCGACGGACAGCGCGCTCTCCGCCTGCTTGAGGAGTCCGCCCTCGAACTGCGCGATCTGCGTCGCGGCGACCTCGTAGCGGCTGTACGCGGCCTCCATCGCGGCGCGCACCTCGATGCGCGTCTGCTCCGCGGTGAGCGTCGCCTGCTGGAACGCGGCGACCGCCTCGCCGATCTGGCCCTGCCGCTGGTTGAAAATCGGGATCGGGATCGAGATGCCGATGCGGTACTTGTCGACCTCGGGCTCGCGCTCGTAGTCGGCGCGCAGCGTCGGCTGCGGGATGCGCAGCGCACGTTCCTGTTCGAGACGCGCCTGCGCGCGCTTCACCTCGGCGTCGGCGCGCGGAATCGCGGGGTAGCGCAGCAGCGCCTCCTCGCGTAGGACGACCAGCGAAGGTAGTGCAGGCGGCGGCTGCAGGCTGCCGACGGGCTCGAAGTCCGGCGGCAGCGGCGCGCCGATCACGGCGCGGAGCGTCGCGACCGCCTGCGCGACGCGCAGCCGCGCGCTGTTGGTCACGTTGGCTGCGGTCGAGAGCTCGGCGTCGGCGCGCGTGAGCTCGAACCGCGGCGCCTCGCCGACGTTGACGCGCACCGCGATGCGGTCGCGGATCTGCTGGAAGAGGCGCTGGTTCTCGAGCGCGAGCTCGAACTCGGCCTTGCGCCGCAGCGCATCGTAGAACGCCTGTTTCACGTTCGCGCGCACCACTAGCCGCGTCTCGGCGAGCGCGATCTCGCTCCCCTCGACGCCGGCTTCGGCGCCGCGGATGCGCGGCTCGCGCACCATCGGCAGATCGATCTGCTGCGACAGGCCGATCAGTCCGAGCGACCCGTTCGGCGCATTGGTGACGCGCGCGTTCTGCTGGCCGGCGGAGGCGAGCGCTTCCGGATTCGGATACTGGCGCGCCGTCACCACGCCCGAGCGCGCGCCTTCGACCTGCGATTCGGCGATGCGCAAACGCGGGCTCGCGCCATCTGCCAGGGCGAGCGCGGTCGCTAGGTCGAGCGGCTGTTGCGCACCGGGGGTGCCCGGCGCCGTGGCGAACACGGAACTTGGCTGCGCGGCGGCGGGTGCGGCGAGCGCGAGCGTCGTCGCGGCGAACATCGTGAGAATCGTCGATCTCATTCCTTGCCTTCCATGCTTCCGCCGCGTGGTTGCCGCACGACGGCCCGGATGATCGGACAACACCGGACGCGAGCGACGCGAACACGCGCGACGAAGGTCTGGCCTGCAGCGGAACGGATTCCGAGCCCGACGCGCCGGACAGCTCTTTTCTGTCGTACTGACGGCGCGCGGGGAAGGCGGGGGCCTCCCTGGCTACTCCCCTTCTAAGCGCCGGTTTGATGCGGCACTGCGGCGGAAAGTTCCGATTGTATCGAAGCGGCCCCCGAGGCGACGCTAAAACTCAATCGGATCAACGTCGAAATGCCAGCGAACGGCGGCGCGCCTCGGCATCGCGGAGAGCGTCGTCCGCCACGCGGCGAGCAGGGTCTGCAGCGCGCGCCGCGACGTCGATTGCGCGAGCACATGCGCGCGCTCCCAGCCCGATAGCCGGGCGAGCGTCATCGGCACCGGGTCGTACACGTTCACGCCTTCGCGATCGGATGGCAGGGCGCGCACCGCATCGCGCAGGAAGGCGATCGCCTCGGCGATATCGCGGCTCTCGGCGCGCAGCACGGCTTCATGGACGAACGGCGGAAACCCCGCGACCCGGCGCTCCTCGGCGAGCGCGTCGGCGAAACGCGCGTAGTCATGCTCCACCAGCGCGCGATAGAGCGGGTGGTGCGGATAGCGCGTCTGGATCAGCACCTCGCCGGGACGGTCGGCGCGTCCGGCACGGCCGGCAACCTGCTCGAGCTGCGCGAACAGGCGCTCGGGCGCGCGGTAGTCGGCGGCGAAGAGCGCGGCATCGGCGTTCAGCACGCCGACCAGAGTGACCAGCGGGAAGTCGTGGCCCTTCGCAAGGATCTGCGTGCCGACGAGGATGTCGGCGCGGCCGGCACGGATCGCGTCCGCCGTGTCTTCCCACCGGCCCTTCGCGCGCATCGAATCGCTGTCGATGCGCAGGATGCGCGCTTTCGGGAAGTGCGCCGCGAGCACGGTCTCGACGCGCTGCGTGCCGCGTCCGAACGGGGAAAGATCCACGTTGCCGCAGGTGGGGCATGCGCGCGGAATCGGCTCGATGTGGCCGCAGTGATGGCAGGCGAGCCGCCGGTCGGCGAGGTGGACGACGAGATGCGCGGCACAGCGGCCGCAGCCCGCCGCCCACCCGCATGCGCCGCAGCCGAGCACCGGTGCGTAGCCACGACGGTTAAGAAAGACGAGCGACTGCTCGCCCCGTTCGAGGCGCGCCGCGATCGCGGCGACGAGCGACGCTGCAAGCCCTTCTTTCGCAGGCTCGGCGCGCAGGTCCAGCGTTCGCACCGCGGGCAGCACCGCGCCGGGCCGCGCCCGCTCCGGCAACTCGATCATGCGATAGCGGCCCGCGTGGGCGTTCGTCCAGCTCTCGAGCGACGGCGTTGCGGAGCCGAGTACGACAGGGCATCCCGACTCCCGCGCCCGCCACACGGCGAGATCGCGCGCGGAGTAGCGCAGCCCTTCCTGCTGCTTGAACGACGGATCGTGCTCCTCGTCGACGATCACCAGGCCGAGGTCGGTGAGCGGCGTGAACACGGCGAGCCGGGTGCCGAGGACGACACGTGCCACCCCCTCCTGCGCGGCGATGAAGCTCCCGGCGCGCTCGTTGTCGGCGGTCGCGCTCGTGAGCGTGACGAGAAGATCGCCCGGGAAGCATGCGCGGAACTCGCGCTCGAGCGCCGGCGTGAGATTGATCTCCGGGACGAGCACGAGCGCCTGCTTGCCCGCGCGCACGGTCTCGACAGCGAGCCGAAGGTACACCTCGGTCTTGCCGCTGCCGGTCACGCCGTGGACGAGAAAGGGTTCGAAGCGGTCACGCGCGCCGAGGACGGCATCGACCGCTGACGACTGCGCCGCCGTCAGCGCGAAGCGCTCGTCGGGTGAGACGGGCGCGATCGCGGACCGATGCGGCACGACCCAGCCCGAGGCGAGCAGCTCGCGTAAGCTCCGTCGCGCTGCGTCGGTCACGAGAGGTAATGCGGCGGCGGCAACAGGTGCGTCTGCTAGCGTCGCGAGGAGCGTGCGCTTGGTGCGCGACCGTGCCGGGAGCGAGCCGAGCGCTTCGCGTCCGGTTTCGGTGATCGCATAGGCCGCCGGCGCGCGTGCAAGCGGCTCGGGGCGTCGGAGACGGGGCGGGAGCGCCGCGAGCACGACCTCGCCGAGCGCGCGCTGGTAGTAGTCCGCCGCGAAACGCGTCAGCGCGAGCCAGTGGGGCGGAAGCGGCGGAGAGTCCGCCGCAATCGCAACGACCTCTTTGAGACGCTCGGCGGGAATCTCGCTTGCGTTTGCGACCTCGATGACGACCCCCACGACGCGTCGTTTGCCGAACGGAACGATCGCGCGCGAGCCCGGCGGG
>JAGSPS010000269.1 GCA_018262315.1 Deltaproteobacteria bacterium
TCGTCGATCGTCACGATCGGCTCGTCGATCTCGTCCGAGAAGGTGTCGGTGGTGCCGATCATCATCACGTCGTCGAACGGGCACACGAACATGCGACGGCCGTCCGCGGGCGACTCGACCGCAACCGCGCCCTCCGCGTGGATGCGCTCGCGCGGGATCACGATGTGCACGCCCTTCGCGGGGCGGAGTTCGCGCTGCGAGCCCGGCTGGTCGAGGCCGCGCACGCGCTCGATCGACGGTCCGGCGGCGTTCACCACCGCGCCGGCGTGGATGCCGAGCGTGCGGCCGTCCAGCGCGTCGCGCACGCGTGCGCCACTGAGCTGCCCGTCGGGACCGCGCAGGAACTCGACCACCGCGGCGTGGTTGGCGGCGTCGGCGCCGAGCCGCCGCGCGCTCTTGATGGTCTCGACCACGAGGCGGGCGTCGTCCACCTGCGCGTCGTGGTAGAGCCCGGCGGCGCGCAGTCCGTCCTGGCGGAAGTCACGCGAGTACCGGGTCACCTCCTCGGCCGACAACATCCGGAAGCGCGCCGAGCGCCGGAAGTTCGCGAGCCCCCAGTACACGCTGAGCGCCGCGCGCACCTGCCACGCCGGGGTGTTGCCGTTCTGCCAGGCGCAGAACAGAAACGGCAGCGGCTTCACGAGATTGGGGTTCATGCGCAGCAGCAGGTCGCGCTCGCGGCAGGCTTCGCGCGTGATCGCGAGGTGGCCGTGCGAGAGGTAGCGCAGGCCGCCGTGCACCATCTTCGACGAGCGACTCGAGGCGCCCGACGCGAAGTCGTTGCGTTCGACCAGCAGCGCGCGCAATCCGCGCGACGCCGCGTCGCGCAGCACGCCGGCGCCGACGATACCGCCGCCGATCACCAGCACGTCCACCCCGTCGCGCTCGGCGCGCGAGAGTGCGGCGCGCCGCTCGGCGAGCGCCCAGGTCGCCTTCACAGCAGCTTCCCCGGGTTCATCACGCCGGATGGATCGAAGGCGCGCTTCACGGCGCGCAGCGCCTCGACGCCGAGCACCCCCTTCTCGCGCGCCATCCACGGCTGGTGATCGACGCCGATGCCGTGGTGATGCGAGATCGTGCCGCCCGCCGCGAGGATCGCCTCGCTGGTGTCGCGCTTGATCGCGCGCCACTGCTCGATCTCGCGCCCGGCTTCGACCGGGTAGAGCACCGTGAAGTAGAGACACGCGCCGTCGAGGTAGCTGTGCGAAAGGTGCGCCATCGCGAGGCCCGAACCCGCGTGCGTCGCCGCGGCGCTTCGCAGCGCGCACACGACCGCGTCGTGCCCCGCCTCGAGCCGCGCCCAGGGCAGCGCCGTTTCCATCGTGTCGACCGCGACGCCGTGGTCGAGCAGCCAATCGCGCAGATACGGAGTCCGGAAGCGTTCGCGGCGCCATGAGCGACCCGGCGAGCGACCGAGCGGCAAGCCGCCGTTGCGGGCCAGCAGGTTGCGCGCGCGGCGCATCGTCGTCGAGACCTTGCGGGCGTCGCTGCTCTCCGCGCCGTAGAGCAGCGCGCAGCGGCCCGCGCCGTAGCCGAGGCGTTCGGCCAGCGAGAGCGCCGTCGCGGTGGGATCGAAGCGCCGCGCCGGGTCGTGGCGCAACAGCAGCGACAACTCGGTCTCGGCGGCGTCGGAGAGGCGCATCATCGCGACGGGAAGCTCCGCGCGCGCCACTTCGCGCACCGCAGCAACGCCGCCGGCGAAGCAGCGGAACAGCATGCCGCGCTCATCCGGGCGCGCGGCGCTCGGGCGGATCCGCACGGTTGCTTCGACGATCACGCCGAGCACGCCCTCGGAGCCGAGCAGCAACTGATTCAACTCCGGACCGCTCGCGGCGCGCGGCACGTCGAGCGTGCGGATGACGCCGGCTGGCGTCACCACGCGCGCGCACACCAGCAATTCGTCGATGCCGCCGTAGCCGTCCGACTGCTGGCCGACCGAGCGCGTCGCGATCCAGCCGCCCAGCGTCGAATGCTCGAATGACTGCGGGAAGTGACCGAGCGTGTAGCCGCGCTGCGCGAGCGCGGCTTCGAGCGACGGGCCGTCGATGCCGGCCTGGAAGGTGGCGGTGCGACTCTCGGGATCGAGTCGCAGCAGGCGATCGAGGCGGGTCGTGTCGAGTGAGAGCGCTCCCGCCTGGCCGGCCGCGGTGCGCGGCTCGACGCCGCCCACCACGCTCGAACCGCCGCCGAACGGCACGACTGCGAGATTCGCTTCGGCGGCGATACGCAGCACCGCGGCGACGGCACCTTCCTCGGCGGGAACCACGACCGCCTCGGGAACCGCCTCGATCTCGCCGCGGCGCAGGCGGAACAGATCGGGAAGGCTGCGACCGACCGCGTGCGTGACCCGCTCGAAGGCGCTGGTGCGAACGCCGTCTTCGCCGCAGGCGGCGCGCAGTCGCGCCAGCACGTCGGGAGCCAGCTTGGGGGGCGGCAGGCGGATCGCGTCGAGTTCGACGGGCTCGGCGCCGCGTGCGAGCGGGCGACCGAGGCGACGTCCCAGCTCGGCGAGCAGCGCGGCTTCGCGGCTGCGCGTCATCTGGGTCGACTCGCCGAGCCGTCCCCAGCCATTCCAGCGCAGCGACTCGCGCGCGATCACGGCCGGCTCCGCGGACCGATCAGACCGGCCGTTTCGAGGCGCTGCGCCTCGCTGCGGATACGCTCCTCGCTGTAGCGGAGCATCTCGTCGACGAGGCGGACGGCGGCCTCGGGGTCGCGCGTTTCGATCGCCTTCAGCATCGCGCGGTGATTGGTCATCGAGCGCTTGTGATCGCGATCTTCGTTGTAGTAGAGCGGACCGAGGCGGGCGACGAGTTTGGTGAAGAGGTTCGTGACGAGCTGGTACATCAGGTTGCCGGTCGCTTCGCCGAGCAGCGCGTTCCAGTGCAGGTCGATTTCGAGGGCGCGTTTCGGGTCGGAGCCTTCCGCCGCTTCGTCTTCGAGCAGTCGGCGCGCGCGGGCGAGCTGCTCCTCACTGCGATGGCTCGCGGCCAGTCCGACCACCGAGAGCGTGATGTGCCGGCGGAAGACCAGGAGCTGATCGAGCAGGTCGCGCGTCACGACGGCCGGGTCGCGCAGCAGCGCCTCGACCACTTGCAGCGCCGAGGAAGCGGACAGCTCCTGTACGAAGGCGCCCTGCCCGTGGCGCACCTCCAGCAGTTCGAGGAACTCGAGCCGCTTGAGAGCCTCGCGAACGACCTGGCGGTTCACGTGCAGCCTGTCGGCCAGCTCGCGCTCGGTCGGCAGTCGGCTGCCGGCCGGAATCGCGCCCGAAAGGATCTGCGAGCGGAGCTGCTCGAAGACGCGCTCCACGAGACTCGGGGTGCGGACGGACTCGAGTTGCATGGCGTTCCCGGCTCGGTTCGAGAGACCATCGGCGGTCTGAGGTCAGACCTCTGGCCAGGAACAGTAGCCAAGACCCCACAATTCCGCGAGAGCGCGGACGCGGTTCATGATTCCGCGAGGGCACGGATCCAGTTCATGGTCCCGCGAGAGCGCGGACCAGTTCATGATCCCGCGAGAGCGCGGACGCGTTCTCGCCGAACACGGGTCAGGGGACGCGTGTAGTAGGCGGGCTATGAGGCGGGGCTAGGAGCGGGCGCGCTCGGGGATGCGCAGACAGGCTCGGCAGACGCCCTCGGCGACGACCCGGAAGCGCTCGACCTCGAAGGTCGGCGCGGCCTTGGCGGACCTGGAGACCGGAAACCAGCCATCCGGGATGTCCTCGAATTCGCCGCAGCGCAGACAGACGAAGTGCTGATGGGGCTCGGAGTTGGCATCGAAACGCAGCTCGCCGCCCGGTGCGGGCACGGCCACCAGGACGCCGAGATCGCGCAGCAGCGCCAGGGTGCTGTAGACGGTTGCCCGGCTCGCCATCGGGAACTCGCCCGTCACGCGATCCAGCACTTCGGCGGCGGACCAGTGGCCGCCGTGCTCGGTGAGACGGCGCACGATTGCACGGCGCTGCGGCGTCAGCGACAGGCCGTGTTCGCGCAGCAGCAGCTCGACTTCTTCGGCATTCCGGGGCATCGACGGATCCTCCAAGCTCGCTCTACTTACCCACATCATACGCCTCATGGGCCCCGCACTTCAATGCAGCCCCTGGCCGGGCCCCATCGGCATCCGCCGCCGCACGGCTAGGCGACTTCGTCGCCGCCGGATTCGGGGAAGCACGCGCGCAGCCAATCGGCCATCAGCCGGCAGGCGTCGGTGAGCGTGAAGACGCCCACCAGCTTGCCGCGCCGCGTGACCAACGCGGAGGCGATGTGTTCGCGGGCCATCGTCGCGAGCACGCAGTCGAGTGGCTCGGTGTCCTCGATCGCATACGAGTGCAGGACACAGACCTCGCGCACGAGCGGCTCGCTCTGTGCGTCGCGCGCCTCCGCGATCGCGGCGCCGAGCGTCACCTCGCGTCCCGAGATCACCCCGACCAGCGCGCCCCGCTCCGTCACCGGCAGGTGATGGATGTCGTGCTCGGCCATCATCGCGCGCGCGCGCGAAAGCGGCGCGTCGATGTCGATCGACCACGGGAAGGGTGTCATTGCCACCTTCACGGTGGGCATGCGATCGAGTCGGCCCAGATCCACGTCGCGCGCAAGTTATCACGTAGCTAGCCACGATCCGACATTCCGCAGCGTGTTCCCGGGGCGCGCCGTGCGCGGATTGCTTCGATCGATGGAGCGATCGGATCGGGACGCGGTTTCGCA
>JAGSPS010000270.1 GCA_018262315.1 Deltaproteobacteria bacterium
TCGGCTCCGAAGAAGCGATGGAAGCCGCTCGGGACCGCCATGCTGATCACCGCGAGCAGCATCATGGATGCGTAGGCGCGCGCCGCGAGCGGGTTGTAGTCCTGCACGTGGTGGCGCATCCCGCCCAGCAGGAACGCGAGGCCGAGCCCGAGCAGGAGGTTCGCGAGCAGCGCCCCGACGATCGACGCGCGCACCATCTCCACCAAGCCGGCGCGCAGCGCGACGACGGCGATGATGAGCTCGGGCAGGTTGCCGAAGGTCGCGTTCAGCAGGCCGCCGACGGCGGGTCCGGTGTAGCCGGCGATGACCTCCGTGCCCTCGACGATCAGCCGCGCGATCGGGACGATGGCGACGGCGGCGCAGCAGAAGATCGCCGGCGCGGGAACTCCCTCGATGGCGTCGAGCACGACGGCGAGCGGCGCGAAGAGCAGCAGCCAGAGCACAGTGCACCTCCCACGGCGAAGTAGCCCACTCGCACGCATCGCAGCAGCCAGAGCATGACTTCACCTCGCGCAGCTCATTAGCGCACCACGCCCCAACGCGGAACGACACTCGCGCTGGCACTGTCTCGCCGGGCGGGGGTTGCGGGCACTATGCTCTCGCCACCCGCGTCGCCACGTCATCCCGCGCGGAATCTCTGTTGTCACGCCGGACGCATTCGAACGTGGGTGTTGCAGAGGAGGCGGCTTCGTGACCGAGGAGACGCGATCCGGCAGCGAGATCGCGGGCGGCGCTCCGGAGCGCGGGTGGCGCGCGGCGTTTCCGCCCGCGCAGTGGCTTCCCGCCTATCGGCCGCAGTGGCTCACGCACGACGCCATCGCCGGCGCGACGCTCGCTGCCTACGCCATTCCGGTGTCGCTCGCCTACGCGTCACTCGCCGGGCTGCCGCCGCAATACGGCGTCTACTGCTATCTCGTCGGCGGCCTCTTCTACGCGCTGTTCGGCTCGTCGCGCCAGCTCGCGATCGGACCCACCTCGGCGATCTCGATGCTCGTCGGGGTCACGGTTGCCGGCATGGCGCAGGGCGACCCGCAACGCTGGGCGGACATCGCGGCACTGACGGCGCTGGTCGTCGCCGTCATGTGCGTGCTGGCGTGGCTGCTGCGGTTGAGTTCGCTGGTCAATTTCATCAGCGAGACGATTCTGCTCGGCTTCAAGGCCGGCGCGGCGCTGACGATCGCCCTGACCCAGCTGCCCAAGCTGTTCGGGGTCAAGGGAGGCGGAGAACACTTCTTCGAGCGCATCGTCGTCCTGGGCGGCCAGCTCCCCGACACCAACCTCACGGTCCTCGCTTTCGGCCTTGCCGCGCTCGCCGTGCTGCTGCTGGGCGAAAAGCTGCTGCCGGGCCGCCCGGTCGCGCTGTTCGTGGTGATGGCCTCCATCGCCATCTTGTCGTTGACACCGATCGGGGATCTCGGCTTCCAGGTCGTCGGCGCGCTGCCGCAGGGCCTGCCCGACTTCCACCCGCCGGGGTTGCGGCTGCGCGACGTGGACGGCGTGATCCCGCTGGCGTTCGCATGCCTGTTGCTCGCGTACGTGGAAAGCGTTTCCGCAGCACGCACCCTGGCGCAGGCGAACGGTTACGAGATCGATCCGCGCCAGGAGCTGCTCGGTCTCGGCGTGGCGAATCTGGCCGCGGCGTTCTTCCAGGCCTATCCGGTGGCGGGTGGCCTCTCGCAGTCGTCGGTGAACGACAAGGCCGGCGCCAGGACGCCGCTCGCACTGGTCTTCGCCTCGCTGACGATCGGCCTGTGCCTGATGTACCTGACGGGGTTGCTGAGCAACCTGCCCAACGTGGTGCTCGCGGCCATCGTGTTGGTCGCCGTCAAGGGATTGATCGACGTCAGCGCGCTGCGCCACGTGTGGCGGGTGAGCCGCTTCGAGTTCAGCGTGTCGATGGTCGCGTTCGCCGCCGTGCTGGTGCTGGGCATCCTGAAGGGCGTGATGGTGGCGGTCGTGGTGTCGCTCCTGCTGCTCATCCGGCGCGCCGCGAATCCGCACGTGGCCTTCCTCGGCCGCATCCCCGGCACCCGGCGCTACTCCGACATGGAGCGCAACCCGGACAACGAGGCCATCCCGGGCGCGCTGCTGTTCCGCGTCGAGGCGTCGCTGCTCTACTTCAACGTCGAGCATGTGCGCGATGCCGTCTGGGAGAGGATCCGCTCGATCCCCGGGCCGCTGCGGCTGGTGGTCTGCGATCTGTCCATGTCCCCCGCCGTCGACCTCGCCGGCGCGAACATGCTGCTCGCGTTGCACGCTGGACTGCAGGCGAAGGGAGTGCCCCTGCGGCTCGTCGCAGCGCATGCGGCCGTGCGCGATCTGCTGCGCGCCGCAGGACTGGAGGAGCGCGTCGGTTACTTCGGCCGCAGGGTCTCGGTGGCCGATGCCATCGATGCATTCCAGAGCGGCACGGCGACGACAGCCGCAGCGGCGACACCGACGTCCGTGCCCACTAGATCCCCGAAGTAACGAGAAAGAGTGGCGTCCCCAACGGGAATCGAACCCGTGTTACCGCCTTGAAAGGGCGGAGTCCTAGGCCTCTAGACGATGGGGACGAGCCCGGCTCGCGGCCGGCAAGGGATAACAATCGGCCGCCCTGGATGCGAGTGGCCGCGCTCCGTTCCTTTTTTCAGCGGGCGCGATGCGACGCCGCGTCCAGGTGCTCGGGGCGCGCGCGGCCGCGGCGCGGGAAGAAGGCGAGCGAGAGGCTGACCGCGGCGACGAGGCCGAGCGCGGAACTCGCGACGACTGCTGCCGGCGGCATCGCGTCGCCCGCGAGCACGCGCCCCGCCACGCTCGCTGCGTGCATGCCGACTGCGCAGGCGGTGCACAGACTCCAGAAGCCGAAACGCTGGGTGATCCCGCGGTCCGCCAGCCCGAGCGCCTCGCGGCGGCGCATCATCTTCCAGTAGCGCAGCGACTCCGCGGCACTCCATGCGTAGGCCGCCGCTCCGGCGAGCGTGCTCGTCCAGAACACCGAAGCCGGCGGCGGAACGACTCGTAGGTACTCCAGTCGGAGCGCAAAGGACGTCGCGAGTACCGCTCCGATCAGCGCGACCACTGCACCGGGCCAGTGCTCGGCGGGATGGAACACGCGCCAGGTGCCGACTGCGAGCGCCATCGATCCGATGTGCAGCAGAAGATTGCCGACCGCGAGCGGAAGCGGCGCCGACTCGGCCGCGACGACGCGAAAGCCGAGCACGAGCAGCAGATAGCCGGCGCCGCCGAGAAACAGCGCTGCGCCGAAGGCCGCCTCGGCGAGCGCGCGCGTGCGCGCGGCGAGCGCGAGCAAACGCGCGCCGACGACGAGACTCGCCAGCGTGAAGGAGCCGAAGCCGACCACCCAGAGGACGCTCACGCGAGTGTTCATCGACCTGCCGCGCGCGGCGCTTGATCGCGTCTTCCGCGTAACGAGACGGAGTCTTCCGCATAACGAGATCAGGGCGCCGCGAGTTCGATGCTGCGCCACAGGTACCACGCCGCGATCGAGCGATACGGCCGCCATGCCTCGCCGAGGGTTTCGAGTTCCTTGCGTTTCGGGAGATCCGCGAGGCCGTAGAGATCGCGCGCCGCCTTGCGGACACCGTAGTCGCCGACCGGCAGCACGTCGGGGCGGCCCAGCGAGAACATCAGCAGCATGTGCGCGGTCCACTCGCCGACGCCGCGCACCACGGTGACGGCCTCGACGACGGCGTCGTCGGGGAGACGCGCCAGGCGACGGGCGTCGAGACTGCGCTCGTCGAAGGCGGTCGCGATCGCGCGCAGGCTTTCGATCTTCTGGCGCGAGAGACCGGCGCCGCGCAGCGTCTCGGTCTCTGCCACGCGCAACTGCGCCGGCGCCGGAACGCGACCGCCGTAGGCCGCGTGCAGTCGCTTCTCGATCGCGCTGCCCGCGGCTCCGGTGATCTGCTGGAACAGCACCGAACGCACCAGATACCGGTACGGATCGCCGCGCCGTCGCAATCCGCAGGCGCCGACGCGGCGGATCACGTCGCCGAGGACGGGATCACGGCGGCGCAACGAACGCCGCGCGCGCTCGAGTAGCGCTTCATCGATGCGATCCGCCATCGCGTTCCTCCGTCCCGATCGGGCGCGGAGAATACGCACAGAGTCGTCGCAGCGCTGATCCCATCCGCGGGACGTCCCGCGCGCGGGACGCGCCAGAGCTCGTTCGAGCTGCGCTTCACGCGGATCGTGAGCGCGCGCGCTGCGAAGCGTTCCCTCCGCCACTCGTTGCGAATCGAGCTGCGCGCGCGTCCCGCCCGCGCTTCACCCGCAGGCGCTGCGCAAGCTGCCGCCGCGGTGCGGGTTGCAAGCCCCGCGAGTCCCGTTCGGGGGACCGAAAACGGCTTCCCAATGTTTCTGCGCTTTGTCCATTCAAGCCACTGGAGTTTCAACGCAATCCGAGACTCTCGAAGCCTGGCACGCGACTTGGATAGGAAGGGATGCGGACGGGGCGGACTGCGAGCGGGGAGCGGGAATGGCTGAGCACACGATCCTCTTCGTCGACGACGAGGTGAACATCCTCAAAGCCCTGAAGCGCCTCACGCGCCACGAGACGTGGAACGTGCTCTGCGCTTCGCGCGGCAGCGAGGCGCTCGAGGTGATGGAGCGCCAGCCCGCGCAGGTGGTCGTCTCCGATCAGCGCATGCCCGAGATGAGCGGCGTCGACATGTTGCAGGCGGTGCGCGACCGCTGGCCCGACGTCGTACGGATGATGCTCACCGGCTACACCGAGATGAACGTCGCCGTAGACGCCATCAACCGCGGCGAGATCTACCGGCTGATCACGAAGCCCTGGAACGACGAAGAATTGAAGGCGACGATCCGCCAGGCCTTCGACCACTACGACCTGAAGCGCGAGATCAAACGCCTCAACCAGATCACGCGCGAGCAGAACTTCAAGCT
>JAGSPS010000057.1 GCA_018262315.1 Deltaproteobacteria bacterium
GTCGGACTGGGTCTTCCCGAGCGACGTCACCGTCATCACCGGAAGCACGTTGGCCGGCACGTAACAGACGAAGGCCGCGATCACGAGCGCAAGCGTGCGTTCGAGGCTGCGCAGCTTGCGCTCGTGCAGTTCAGCGCCGCAGCGCGGGCAGAGGCCGTGTTTGCCCGACGCTTCCGGCACGCGCGCGAGCAGCCCGCAGTCATGGCAGCTCGCGCAGGCGACGGCGCGCGCCGTGCCCGGGGCCGCGCTCAACGCAGCTCCTCGACCCGTTCCCACACTGATTCGGGGTCGAAGGAAGCCATCGCACCGGACAAGACGAGCATCAGCAGCGCGAACGCCCAGATCGCGAGACCGGGAATGATCGACGCCATGCCCATCAGTTTGGTGATCGCGACCAGGATTCCGATCATGAAGACCTCGATCATGCTCCACGACTGCGCGTGGCGAAGGATCCGGAACGCGCGCGGCAGCTGCCACGGAATCCGGTTCACACGCAACGGGACCAGCACGTAGAGCAGCATCGCCAGCTGGGCCACCGGCGCCAGCTCGATCGTCAGGAACACGAGCGCCGCGATCTCCCATTTGCCCCCGTTGTAGAGATCGATGATGCCCGTCATCAAGGTCGTCTCGGTGACGCGTCCCTTCATCTCGAACGACAGGAACGGAAAGCTGTTGGAGACGACGAACAGGATCGCCGCCGCGAGCGCGAGCGCGAGTGTGTGCTCGAGACTGTTGCGCGGGTGCTTGCGGAGCACGCCGCCGCAGCGCCGGCAGCGCGCAGTCCCGCCCTCCGGCACAGCGCCGAGGTGGTGCAGCAGATCGCAGTCCAGGCACGCGACGATGCGAATGGCGAGCCTCCGTCGCGGAGCATGCCCCGTCCATCCCGATCGGGCCACGACTTCGATGCCTGCAGACGCCGCGCGTCGCCGGCTGTCACAAATTCGCCGCAAAGCGGCATCCAGGAAGGAATCGAAATGATTCGCCACCTGCATGCCGTCGATCCGCAGTCGTGTACTCTGCGCGTCCCGGCCAACGGGCCGGAGGCGCGGAAACGACGAGCCGGGTGGGGCCGTTACGAGGGTGATCCGGTCGCGCTGGGCGCGATCAGGGAGTCTCATGAACGAGAGAATCCGATCCATCGCTTGCCTGCTGGCATCGATCGCGCTCATCGCAGCCTGCGCAGGCGGCGTGCGAACCACGCACTCGAAGCTCGACGTCTGGGAGCAGAAGGAGATTGCCGAACAGGCTTACGTCTACGCCTTCCCGATGATCGCGGCGTACAAGGCGCTGTACCAGTTCAACATCGACACCAGATCGTCGCAGTACAAGGGACCGTTCAACACGATCGCGAACGAGGCGCGCGTCTTCACGCCGAAGGACACGGCGATCGTGACGCCCAACAGCGACACGCCCTACTCGATGATCCAGATGGATCTGCGGGCCGAGCCGATCGTGCTGTGCGTGCCCGCGGTCGAGAAGCGGCGGTACTACTCGATCCAGCTCACGGACATGTATGCGTTCAACTATGGCTACGTTGGGAGTCGCGCCACCGGCAACGACGCGGGTTGCTACATGGTGTCGGGGCCCGATTGGAAGGGGGCGACGCCCGCGGGCATCGCGAAGGTGTTCCCGAGCGAGACGCAGTTCAGCCTCGCGATCTATCGCACCCAGCTCTTCGATCCGGCCGACATCGAGAACGTGAAGAAGATCCAGGCGGGCTATCGGGTCTACCCGCTCTCGACGTTCCTGAAGCAAGCGCCGCCGCCGGCGGCGACCGCGCCGAAATTTCCGGCGTTCACGGATGACGCATTCAAGACGGACTTCATCGCGTACCTGAATTTCCTTCAGCAATTCACGCCGCCGGTGCCCGCGGAGACGGCGCTGCGAGCGCAATTCTCCGAGATCGGAATCGGCCCCGGTGAGCCCTACGACTTCAAGTCGCTCCCGCTCGAGGATCGCATCGGCGTCGGGCTCGGCATCAAGGACGGCTTCGAGTCGATCCAGAAGCGCCGCGACGAGATCGGAACGGAGGTCAACGGCTGGCGCATCGGGTCGGCGTTCGGAGATCGCTCCTTCTACCGCGGCGACGACCAGCTGCGCGCCGCCGCCGCACTCGCCGGCATCTACGGCAACGACGCGATCGAGGCGCTCTACCCGATGGCCGTGTCGGACAGTGACGGTCGCAAGCTCGACGGCAGCAAGTACCGCTACACGATCACTATTCCGAAGGACCAGTTCCCTCCGGTGAACGCCTTCTGGTCGGTGACGATGTACGACGGCAGGACGCAGTTGCTCGTGGCGAACCCGATCGACCGCTACCTGATCAACTCGCCGATGCTGCCCAACCTGAAAAGGA
The DNA here is from genome assembly GCA_018262315.1 of Deltaproteobacteria bacterium. Taxonomy (GTDB): domain Bacteria; phylum Myxococcota_A; class UBA9160; order UBA9160; family PR03; genus PR03. The sequence continues at coordinate 2,357 of JAGSPS010000057.1, forward strand.
ACGGCGACGGCTCACTCACGATCTACATCCAGAAGGATTCGCCGGGCAGGGCGAAGGAGCCCAACTGGCTGCCGGCGTCGGACGGTCCGATCTACCTGGTGATGCGTCTCTACTGGCCGAAACAGGCGGCGCTCGACGGTACCTGGAAACCGGCACCGATCGTGCGTGTGAAATGACCGACTCGGATGGAGCGCAGGTGAACCTGCGGACGAGGAGAGCGCGAAGTCACTGAGCGAGATCAACGAGAAGCTCAGCAACCCGGTGAGCGACATCTCGTCGATCACGTTCCAGCAGAACAATTGCCGGTGTCGCCGGGCCACGGCGAAGGGCAGCGCTGGAGCACGAACCTGCTGCTCCAGCCCGGATTGCCATGGGCAGGACTGAATACGCGTGGCGTCGTGGTCCGGCGCGCCCGTTCCTCTGCTACCAATGCGATCGGTACACTGGCAGGGTTCTGGTTCTTCGATCGACTGCTTCGATTCTCGACCCGAGCCGCGATGCGGTTCACAGGAGGCACGAAAATGACAAGCGCCCTGAAGTTCGGTCTCTTCGCTGTCGTCGCAGCGATCGCGACGCTCGCCGCCAGCCCGGCCACCGCGGATCTGAAACCCTGGGACCAGGCCGGTGTCACCGCGATTGCGCAGACGCTCGTCCCGGCCAGCGACGCATTCTGGCAGGCGATGCGCCGACAGCCCGGCGACACGGTCGGATCCGGCGATGCGGGGGCGAACGTCGATCTCCAGTCGAAGTCTCGGACGCTGACCGAGATGACCCAGGGGCTCGCGGGGCAACTCGCGAAGGGCAAGGGCCACCACGAGACCCTCGACATGTACAAGTCGATGAAGGAACTGGTCGACGACATCACGAACGACGCGATGTTCGACTCGCTCGATGCGCCGACGAATACCGCCTGGACCAACTTCGCCAATCTGCTGAAGCAGATCGCGCCGTACTACGACGCAAGGGCACCCGGCGACATGAGCGACATGAAGTAGGGAGCGTCGCGCGCGCGATCGTGCAGCGTACCCCCGATCAACCGGAGGAGGAGTTCGATGAAGCGATTCTTTGCTCAGGTCGCCGTATGCGTGCTTGCATGCGTCACCGGCGGTGCGGCTGCCAACGCCCTCCCTCCGGAGCCCAAGGACTGGGAAGGCCAGATCAAGTTGTACGCGTGGGCTTCCGCGCTCCAGACGAAAGTGGAAACCCGAGGTACCGAAACCACCATCGACGAGAGCTTCTTCGACATCCTCGACGATCTCGGCTGGGCCGTGATGGGCGGCGTCGAGGGGCGTTACAAGCGTGGGCTGGTGATGGTGGACTTCCTCGGCATGCAGGTGGCTGCCAGCGAGGACAGCAACGTCAATACGTTCCCGTTCCAGCCGCCCGGCGGCGGGGACGGCTTGCTGACCGCCGGTCCCGTCGACGCCAGCACGCGCCTCACGACCTGGATGGTGGACACGAAGTTCGGCTTCCGCGCGCTTTCGCTTCCGATGAGCAAGCTCACCGGCTCGGCCGAACAAGACGACGACCTGCGTCGCTTCGACTTCGATCTGCTCGCCGGCTTCCGCGTGTGGAACGTCACGTCGAAGGTCCACGTCGGAGTCGATCCCGCATCTCTGACGGTCGGTGGCGCGCCGGTGTCGCTCCCCGGAATCCTTCCGGGCTTGGATTTCGGTGACATCTCGCTGCCCGGCCCACTGGTGGGAGGCGGGAGTCAAACCGTGGAGGACACCGTCGACTGGCTCGACCCGATCGTCGGATTCCGCGTGAGTGGCGACGTGACCAAGCGCATCTCGCTCTTCGCGCTGGGCGACATCGGCGGTTGGGGCGTCGGAACGGCATCGGATCTGACCTGGCAGGGAATGATCGGCGGGAGCTTCGACCTCTCCGAGCGCTGGTCGCTCACGGCCGCCTACCGCGCGCTCGGCGTGAATCGCGACACCGCGATCCGAAACACGATCCTGTACGGCCCGCAGTTCGGCGCGGTGTTCCGGTTCTAGGCACGCGCGGGAACGCGGCGACGTAGGGGCGTGCGGAGGCGTGATGCGAGGACCCGAGCGGGCCGCCGTCGTCCTGACTTTGCGGCGGTCGAAGTTCCTCATGCTGCTGATCTGCCTCGCCGGGCTCTTCGTGGTCCAGCCGATGCTGCCGCGGTCGCCGGGCGGAGCTGCGGCGATTCATCTCGACGTGGCGCTGTCGCTGGTGCTGCTGGCTGGAATCTGGAGCATCAGCCGCCGGACGTCGCTCCTACTCGCTTGTGTTTCGCTCATCTCGGTTGGGTTGGGAGCCGCCTGGCTCGCGCGCACCGACGGCAACCCGACACTGGCTCTGGTCGCGCTTAGTTGCTTCCTTGGATTCCTGATCTTCACGGTCGGGTCCGTGCTGGGTCACGTTCTCGCGGCGGAGGAAGTGACCACCGACACGATCCTCGGCGGAGTCTGCGTCTACTTGCTGCTGGCCGTCGTCTGGACGCTGATCTACGGGATTCTCGAGCGACTCCAGCCCGGGTCGTTCGCGACGCAGGGGAACTCGTTGTTCAGTGCCGACGATCCGGGCGCGTTGCTCGTGCCTGATCTCGTCTACTACAGCGTCTTCACGCTCACGACGATCGGGCCGCAGGAGATCCACCCGCTGAGCGGGCCCGCGCGCGCCTGGACGGGCATCGAGGCGATGATTGGCCAGTTCTACGTCGCGGTGCTGATCGCGCGGCTGGTCGGACTCCATACCTCGCAGCGCCGCGGCGACACGTGAGTGCGAGCGGGCTCGCGCCGCCGGGCGCAGGGCAGGTATGCTGTCGCTTCTGCAACCGGAGGAGAACCCCGTGCGACGACTCGGCCCGTGCCTCGGAATGATCGTGTTCGCCTCGACCCTCGCGATCGGCGGCTGCGGCGGCGACGAGGGGGATCGCGGACTGGCGGTGCCCAACGAGGTCAGCACGCCGGAGTCGGCGAAGGACGAAGCGGAGACCACGCAGCAGCGGCAGCAACAGGTCACCGAGGAGATGCAGCGGAAGCAGATCGAGGACTTCGACGCCGCCAACGCGGCGAAGCAGCAGGAAGAGAAGCCGGCCCAATAGGCGCCGCGTTCTACGGAACCTGCTTCAGGATCTCTGCGTAGTGCGCGTTCGCGTGCTCGTAGGCTTTGCGCGCCGCGTCGCGCTCCGAAACGATGGCGGCACGCGCATCCCCCTGCGGGTAGTCGCGCGCCATCATGCTCGAATACGCAGCGTTCGCCTGCGCGACGCGTTGCTGCGCGACCAGAACAGCCTCGCGCGCGTCGCGCGCCTGCGCGAGCGTGGCGGGGTCGTCGATGTTGGGCAGCGCCGTCGGCGCCGGCTCTGCCGACGGCGATGTCTCGGCCGAGTCGAGGCTCTTGCTTCCGGTGGATTCGGCGTCATCCAGATCGGAATTCTCGCCGGTCTCCGCCGCATCGAGACTCTTCGATTCGCCCTTGTCGATGGAGTCGAGGCTGCGGGTTCGCTCTTGTGCCTGCGCGGTCGCCGCGCAGAGCGCAATCAGGATGACGGCGGCCGCGCGTCGAAGTTGCGACATGACGATCCTCCGGAAGGAATGCGCATGGCTGGCCCTGGCTCGGGAGCCTGACCGCTCATCGCCAAGTCGCGGCGCGGACTCGAGCGGCATCGCGCGCTTCGGGAGCGGAACCCCGGGGCGAGGAACTCCAGCAGCTCGAACAGGTTGCCATCCGGGTCGCGGCCGCAGCAGACCTTCACGTTGGTATGCGCCACCGGCTCCGAGAGGAACGGCACCGTCCCCGCGCACAGCACTAGGTCGCCGAAGCCGAGCGCGCGCCCATCGCTCTCGGCTGCACTCCGTACTCGCTCATCAGCGCCGCTTCACAGCGCGACACATCGAGGAATCGTTGCGTGTCGGCGAGCAGCGCGTCGCGGCCGGCGTCGGAGTCGTAGAAGCGCTGCGCAAAGGCGTCGCGGCTCGGGAAGTGGAGCAGCGCGATCCCGTCGATCGGCGCCGTGTTCGCGGTGAGCGCGCCGGCGATCACCAGTTGCTCGTAACCGCAGAGTCCCGCGTGGTGCTCGAGCGCCAGAGGCGCGTGGCGATCGCGCCAGTGCTCGTCGAACTCGGCGTGCGAGAGCTGCGGAGCGCGCACCGTGATCGCGGCGAAGACCAGGCCGGAACTTCGCTGCGCGACGCCTGGCGCTGCTTGCCGCGGACGCAGATCACGCACTTCCGCGCGGTACCCGCGCGCTCCTGCGAGCCAGTCGAGCGCGTCGTCATGCTGCGTCGCTGTGGCTGTCGGCACCGTCGCCCAGCGCGGCTTCACGCGCTCGATGAGCACCAGCGTGTCGAAGCTCGCGGGCGGCGGCGTTGCGCGGACGCCGGCGGCGCCGGCGTCCGCCTCGGCGTCCGCGACCAGCAGCCGCACGCGCGCGTCGCGGAAACGCAGCGCCAGCGCGACGAGCGAGCGTCGCAACCAGGTGTCGTCGGCTGCTTCGGGGCGGCGTGCCAGCAGGATCGTCGCTTCCATCTGTCTCCAGCACAGCCGATCCTTCGACACCCGGCGAAGCGTTCTCGCTGGTCCCGGAAGGGTTGGGGGGGTGAGATGCGAGCGTAGGGCGGGTAGGCTCCGGGGCGCATCATGAAGTCGCACTGGAAGCACCACGCCCGATTCTACGTCTCGGCATTGTTCGGCGTGGTCGTCTGGGCGGCGACCGGGCGCATCCCCGCGCTGCGCCCGGTGTTGGCGGGCGATGGGTTCTTCGCGTTCTACCTGGCCTCGACCGCGTTGCTGATGCTCCGCGCGACCCCGGACCACTTGCGGCAGCGCGCGACTTACGAGGACGAGGGGATCCTCCTGATCGTGCTGCTGACGCTCGGCGCCATCGCCTTCTGGCTCGTCGCCCTCTTTGCGTTGCTGAACGAGACCGGACCCGTCGCGGCGGTGCGGGTCGTGTTCACCGTCGCGAGCGTGCCGCTCGGTTGGCTCACGCTCCACACGATTGCGGCGTTCCGCTACGCGCATCTCTACTACGAACGTGCAGCGTCCGGCGATGCCGAGGGCGCGGAGGCGCGGGGGCTCGCGTTCCCGCAGACGGACGAGCCGGCGTCGTGGGACTTCCTCTATTACTCGTTCGTCGTCGGCATGACGACGCAGGTCTCGGACGTGCAGGTGCTGACCACGCCGATGCGCCGCGTGACGCTCGTCCACTCCATCATCTCGTTCTTCTTCAATACGGTGCTGCTGGCGCTCGCCGTCAACCTCGCCGCGAGCTGGGCGAGCCGTCCGTAGTCGGCGCGGGAGCGCGCGGTCTGATCCTGGATGGTGCAAAGCGCTTCATGTCGGCAAGCCCAGCTTGCGGCGCGCGATGATGTTCTTCTGGATCTCGGACGTGCCACCGCCGATCGTGTCGACGACGGTGTAGCGGTAGGAGCGCTCGAAGCGGCCGCCCGCCGGCGCGCCGTCTTCCCGGGGCTTCAACTGTGCCCCGGGACCCATCAAGTCGAGCGCGACGTTCGCAGTGCGCTTCGAGCACTCGTTCATGAAGAGCTTGTACTGCGACGACTCGACCGTCGGAACGCCCCCCTTCACGGCCTCGGAGATCACGCGGCGCTGCAACATGCGCGCGACTTCGAGCTGCGTCGCGAGCTGCGCGACGCGGCTGCGCGCCCTGGCGCTCGCGCGCAGCGGCGCGCCGTCGCGGCGTGCCGTGCGCACCCACTCGCAGAGCGCGCCCACCTTCATCTCGAGCGGCCCGACCGGCATCATCGCGAAGCGCTCGAGATCGAGCGCTTCGCAGATGTCGGTCCATCCGTGGTTCAGCGCGCCGACGACGAACGCGTCGGGTACGAACCCGTCGTCGAAGAACACCTCGTTGGTGCGCTCGTCGCCGATCGTCCAGGTCGGGCGGATCGTCAGGCCCGGATGGTCCATCGGGATCAGGAACAGCGTGATGCCCTTGTGCTTGTGCGGCCCGGTGCGCGCACCCACCCAGTACCAGTCGGCGAAGTGAGCCGACGTGGTCCAGACCTTCTGGCCGTCGAGAACCCAACCGCCGCGGGTGTCGTCGCGCGTCGCCCGCAGTTGCATGTTCGCCGCGTCGGAGCCCGCGCCGGGTTCGCTGTAGCCGATCGCGAACTCGACTTCGCCGCGGATGATCATCGGCAGGAAGAAGTTCTTCAGCTTCTCGTTGCCGTGGCGGATGATCGTCTTGCCGACGATGCCGACACCCTTGCCCGGCTGCGGCGCACCGAAGCGCGAGAGCGCCTCGGTGAGCAGGAAGTCGTAGATGCCGGGCCTCTCCTGTCCGCCGTAGAGCTTCGGCCACGACATCCCGAGCCAACCGCGCTCGGCGAGCTTGCGCATGAAGGCGCGTTTCGCCCGTGAATCGACGGTCTGCGAGAGCTGCTCGGGATGCGTGTCCATCACGTCGGGCGAGCGCTCGGCTTCGAGGAAGCGCTCGACCTCGGCTTCGAAGCCGCGCTCTTCGGCGGAGAACTCGAAGTCCACGGCAGGCACCTCCCGGCTGCGGCGCGCAGACTAACCGCACTCCCGGTTTGGGGCGAGCGCTCGAAGCGTGCGTGGACTCGATCAGCTCGCGGGCGCGGGTGCCTTGGCGCGCAGCCAGGCGTGATAGCGGGCGGGCGCCAGGAAGGTGAGGAAGATCGAGACGGCGATCGGCGCCGCCAGCACCCGCGTGATGCCGAGAACCAGCGGGTCGCCGAGCGCGCCGCCGTCGTGGAAGGTTCCGTTCATCAGCTGCGCAAACGATCCTCCGACACCCATCAGCGTGATGGCGCCGACGCCGCCAGTCCAGATCGCGAAGAGCAGGAAGCGGTTCATGATCACCGGGTCCGCGAGGCCGAGTCGCTGGCGGCGGCGCAGCAACAGGAAGTAGCGGAGCGACTCGAAGAAGACCCAGAGATATGAGGCGTACACCGGCATCAGCAAGAACATGCTGGTGCTCGCTTCGTAGAGGCCGAGCGGGATGGCGAGCGCCCAGATGGCGACGATCGCTGCCGTGCCGCCAAGAGCGAGCCACCGCGCCCAGCGCGAGTCCGGCCGGAACACGCACCAGGCGAAGAGCAGCAGCGCGACTCCGCCCGCCGTGAAGAGCGCGTTCGAGGCGGCGCGCACGACCGCGGCGTGGATCGCGTCGAAGCGGTCGACGCGGATCGAGAGCGAGATCGCGAACGGAACCAGCAGGAAGTAGATGCCGACGAGAAATTCCGGCAGCCGCCGCGTTCGCCAAGCGAGCCGGAACAGTCGCAGCGAGAGCAGCGACATCACGACCGGCACGGCCAGTCCCAGATCGGCCGGGAACTCGAAACGCATCCTCTTCAGGTCGGCTCGGCAGATCGCGCACTTGACCCGAAAGCTGCCGGGCGGGGTCGGGCGCCTTCAGGTTGCCCGCGTCCGCAGCCGCGCCGCACCGGCGAGCGCCGCGAGCGCCGCGACGGCCAGCGCCAGCGATTCCGGCTCCGGCGCGAACTCGACGTCGTCGATCCCGGGCAGGATATCGGTGTCGTCGATGCGGATCTGCGTGATCGGCTCGCCGAGCGACTCCACGCCGAAGAACGCGCCATCCTGGCTGGTCTCGACGCGCGTCGTGCCGAGCAAACCGCTCGCCCCGAAGGTTTCGAGGATCACGTCCCCCGCGGCGTTGAACTGGAAGACGTCCATCCCCACCGCCTGCGCTCCGCCCGGGAAATCGATCAGCAGGCGTCGCAAACTCGAGGGTGTGGAGAACACGATCGTCGTCGCGAGTTGGCGGAGTCGAAGGTCCAAGCTCGAACTGAAGTCGGTCGAGAACGAGACGCCTGGCAGGATGTCGCCCGGCGAGAAGACGGCATTGTTCGTGGTGCTGTCGAGCGGCGAGTCGAAATTGGTGTCGGGCGTACCCTCCTCGAAGTCCTCGACGGCGAGGCCGGGGTATGCGCTGTCGAAAGCCAGACGACTGCCGAAGTAGTGCAGCACCGGGGCGCCGGGCACCCCGAACTCGATGTCGTCGATCCCCGGAAGGATGTCGCTGTCGTCGATCACGATCTGCGTGATGTCCGCGCTGCTCGAGTGCACGCCGAAGAAGGCGCCGGCCAGGCTGGTCGGTACGCTCACCGACCCGAGCACGCCGCTCTGCCCGGAGACCTCGATCGACACGTCGCCCGCGGCATTGAACTGGTAGACGTCCAGCCCCACCGCTCTCACGGGAATGCTGAAGTCGATCACCAGGCGTCGCAGCGTCGAGGGGGGCGCGAGCACGAGCGTCGTATCGAGTTGTTGGAGCCGCAGGTCGAAGCCCGGACTCCCATCGGTCGAGAACGAGACGCCGGGCGCGATCTCGCCGGGCGAGAAGACGGCGTTGTTCGTCGCGCTGTCGAGCGGCGAGTCGAAGTTCGTCTCCGGCGTCCCCTCCTCGAAGTCTTCGAACGCGAGACCCGGGTTGCCGGAGTCGAAGTCGAGGCGGCTGTCGTAGTAGGTGAGTGCGGCGCGGGCCGGGCCGCCGGCGAAGAGCAGGAGCGCGGCGAGAGCGAGCGCGGTCGCGTCGAGGCTACGGAGCATGCTGGAATCCCTCCCCTGGAAGCGGCGGAGTCTACCTGCTCTGCAGAGGCATCGCGCGCGTCGGGACGCGCGCGGCGGGGGATGGGGTCCGCTCCTCGCGCTCGCCGCTCGGGGTGAGGCGGCGTTTCGCGAGTTCGGTGGGCGGGTCGCTTGGGCGCCGGCGGTTTGTGGGCGCTTCGCACGGGCTCGGTGGGCGGCTCTACTCGTCGTCGGACCCCCATCCCCCGCCGCGCTACTTGCTGGGCGGGGTCGTGCGAGCGCGTTGCTCAGTGCGCGATCATCGTCGCCAGCGCGTCTTCGTGCTCTTCGCTCGTGCCGACGCAGGTCGAGAGAGCCCAGGCGCGCTTCAGGTAGTCGTGCGGCGCCATCTCCCACGCCGGCCTGATGATCCGGAGCCAGGCGCTGCGCGTACTGCTTGATCGATCGTCGCGCCCGCGTTCCACACCGCGGCGCGCGCCGTGCTCCGGCACCGCATTGGCGGGCCATGCGCGCAGCGCGGCGCGGAAGCGCTCGTCGGATTCGGAGTAGCGGAGATCCAAGCGGGGTGGCTCCTCGGAGATGCTCAACGGAACGCTGCGTATCGTAATCGTGACGGTCGATCCCCCAATAGCGCGTCTTCTACCCCGGCCACCCGAAGGAAGACCCCAACCGGCTCGAGGAAGGAGATAATGGAGCCCACTCTTCACGAGGAATCTGAAGCATGGCTTTGCCGTCGTTCGTTCCGCTCGCCGTGACTCTCTCGCTGCTCCTCGCCAGCGTCGCGCTCGCGCAAGAGCACCGGGAAGGCGCGCTGTCGACCGACGAGAAGCTCGGCGCCGTCAGCTTCTCGACGTCCTGCAGCGCAGCAGCCCAGCCTCTGTTCAACCGTGCGGTCGCGTTGCTCCACTCCTTCGAGTTCAAGCAGGCGATCGAGGGGTTCAACGCGGCGCTGAAGAGCGATCCGTCCTGCGCGATGGCGGAGTGGGGCATCGCGCTCAGCCGGTGGGGCAATCCGTTCGTTGCGGGCCTTCGTCCGCCTGCGCCGCTGCAACAGGGGCGCGACGCCGTCAGTCGCGCGAGAAAAATCGGGCTGAAGACTGGGCGCGAGCGCGCGTACGTCGACGCGGTCTCGCAGTTGTACGCCAGCTTCGAGACGATCGATCAACGCACGCGCATGCTCGCGTACCGGGACGCGATGG